>JAXJPK010000131.1:0-3090 GCA_036311705.1 Clostridia bacterium | reverse complement strand
GAGTGAGCACGGGTGTGCAAGATGGGCGGTTTTCATTCAAACTTTTTTCCTTTCATACTTAACATGAGCAATTAATTGCCAAATATGTATGTTTCATTCGGTCGTGTAGGCACAGGTATCGGTGTCCGAACCGGCGTCTGTGTCGGCACGGTTGTCGGGATTACAACCGTTGGCATTGGATTAGGAGTCGGCGAAGGAGTTTCCATAGGCACCTCTGTTGGTTCAGGTGTAGGCTCCATTGTCGGTTCAGGAGTCGGCTCACCGAGCTGTGCCATAAGAGTATTGATGCTCTCCTCATCCAAATCACTATCATGTTCAAGCATCTTTCTTATCAGCTTAGTATGTACATCTGTGATAATAGATACATATTCACCGTCAACGCCGCCATAAACTGTGTTCAATGCTTTGATTAACTCATTATTCTCGGATATATACATACTGTAATCGCTGTTCATTGCAGAATTTTCTATTATCCGTCCCAATGCGGCATCAACAAATTCTTCCTCATGCTCCGACATAAACATAAACGCCAGAATATTCGACCTTTCGTAGAAGGTCTTTAAAATTTTGCACAACGCCTTATCGGTATCATCTGAATACAAATAATCCGCATAATAATCTGAAAATGACTTCGCATCGAACTCAACACGATCAAGATACGCCTGGAAATTGTCGCAGTCCTCAACTAATTTTATTATCTCATATACATTATCGTGCAACTGCGTTGAAATATCCAAATTCAGCTCCATTCGGCGTTCATTGCAATAATATGCAATACGCTCCGGCTTAATTTTATCTTTATATATTTCTTTATAATCGGAGGTGTTTGTATTTTCATAAGCCTCGTAGTACAGTTCACAGGCAGCAAGCTGCTGTTCATACACAGCATCATCAGCTTCTGAAAGATAACGGGCTTTATCCGCCGTTACCTGGGGCAGCTCATTGCTTAATCGGGCATTCTTTAAATCAGCCTTCAAATCCGACTTACTGCAGCCCGCCAAAAGCAGTACCGACGCAAAGCACGCAAGGCAAAGCTTTATACTTTTCAATCCTGATTGCTCCCCTCTGCGATATCCGAGCCAAATTCCTCGTCTTCCACCAATTCTTCTTCTCTGTCTGCATAACTGTAACCGTAGCCATAGCCATATCCGTAACCATAGCCGTAGCCACCATATCCGTATGTATGGGTTTCCTGCTTATAGTTGTTCTTGTATTTCTTATCATACGCACTTCGATATGAGCCATAGTTTATACTCATAGCGTCAATATCATTCACAAAGAACCCAAGGATTTTCGCCTTGGCGATTGTCAAGAGATTTAATGCCTGCTGAATACTTTCATGATTTGTATAACCCTCACGAACAACAAGCATAACACCTGATACATACCCCGAAAGAGCAACCGCATCTGTTACAACCGTTACGGGCGGAGTATCAATCAGAATATAATCATACTCCTTTTTCATACGCTCAATAAGCTTATGCATAGCCTCTGAACCCAAAAGCTCTGCCGGGTTGGGTGGAATTGAACCCGAGGTTATACAATCAAGTCCCGGTCGCAGATTATGATAAACCACATCTTCAAAGTCTTTCTGTTTTAAAAGAATAGTCGTCAAACCATCCGTTTTCACAACGCCGAGGTACTGATGTATTCTCGGTTTTCTCAAGTCACCGTCAATTAATAGGACCTTTGAACCCGTCTGTGCAAATGTTATCGCAAGGTTAAGTGTACTTGTTGTTTTACCCTCGCCTGCATTTGAGCTTGTCACACAAACAACCTTACATTCATCACCCGCATCGGCAAGCGAAAAAATAATATTTGTACGGGCTGTTCTGTATGCCTCCTGGATAACAAAAGGCGTCTTTTTATTCAATATTGCCTCTTGGCTTTTTTTTAGCCTTTGTCTTCGCTCTTCAAGTGCCGCAGCTTCGGATTCGAACACATTTATGTTTTTCTTCTTTAACATTTCTGTACCCTACCCCTTTCATTCAAAATCAAGACTCGGGATTTCTCCTAATATCGGAAGTCCGTATTTCGATATCAACTCTTCCTTGTTCTTTACACGAGTATCAAACAGGTTAACAAGGAATATTATAAGCATAGCAATAACCGCACCTGCTACAAATCCGATTGCCGCATTCTTTGCCGTGTGCAATTCCTCCGCTTCCGTTGCCTCTTCGGGATATTCTGTAAGCTTCGCACTACCGCCGCCAAACACTCTCGATATTTCATTAGGAGCATTATTTACAATACTTGAACAAACCAGATACGAAACATGTGCATCTTCATTTAATACTTTCAGCGAAATAATATTTGTATCTTCAACAGCTTCCATAGTGAGCATTGACTCAATATCGCTTATCGAATACTTATTATTCAAATCATCGCTTACCGTACTTAAAAATGTTTTACTTTTTAATACATCTATATATGTAGGAAGCAAGTTCGCAGCACCTGTTAATGCGTTTGCATTTACATCGGTTGATGTCTGCTGACCTTCGGTGTTGACATATATTCTTGCCGTTGACTTATACTTCGGCACTGAACTGATTTTAAAATATGTATATGTTGCACCTCCGACCAAAACGGCAAGGATTACTATAAACCACCAGAATGTCAGCATCATATTAATAATATCAATAACATTTATATCGGATGTGGACTTTCCTTCCACTTTATCTATCGTCTGTTTTATATCATCTGTCGGCAATTAATGTCACCCTTTCATAATTCATTACATTAGCTTTTTAATTGTATCATATTAATTTAACTTTGTCAACTGACAGATAATATATTTTTTCATTTTCCGACTGATATGATTTTTATTATTCAAGTCTTGTATGCGAGAGAGCGGTGGCGTGCGAGATGGGCGATTTATCAACTGTTTGAAAGTTTGAGAGAAAATCGTCCAGATTGTGCGTCAACGCAAACGAGACTATACGCTTGTATGCGAGAGAGCGGCGGCGTGTGAAATGGGCGATTTTTCAACTGTTTGAAAGTTTGAGAGAAAATCGTCCAGATTGTGCGTCAACGCAAACGAGACTATACGCTTGTATGCGAGAGAGCGGCGGCGTGTGAAATGGGCGATTT
>JAXJPK010000130.1:0-12793 GCA_036311705.1 Clostridia bacterium | reverse complement strand
ATTCGTAGGCGTACGATGGTACGGGAGAGTTTATTTCCGCGAAAAGCACACAACAAAGGCATTCCTCGATGGAATGCCTTTGTTAATTATCGCAAGCCGCTTACTTTAAACTTTTATTGAATTTACTAAATATCGTGCGGTCTGACCGATTTGTCGACAGTCTGACTGCGGCACACAATGTGCCGCAGTTTTAATACCTGAACCCTGAAAAACCATTGATTTTTTTTATTAATTAGTGTATAATGAAATAAAAGCGAGGTGAGGCAATGTACGGATATAATATTTTCCACGATAATCTTATGATGACGCTTATAAACAGTGTCAGGAACAACACAAACGCAAACACATACATTTTAGAGGGTGAAAAAGGGCTTGCGGTGCATAATGCTGCAAAGCTGTTCGCAAAAGCACTCGTATGTACAGATACATCTGCCGCACCATGCTGCGATTGTCCTGCTTGCCGTGAGGCACAGTCAGGCTCGCACCCCGATATTGTTTTTGTGAATATGCCAAAAGACAAGGCTACATTGGGCGTTGAGCCAATACGGGATATGATAAACGAAAGCCTGGTTAAGCCGTTCTATAATCGCCATAAGGTGTTTATAATAAATGACGGCGATTTATTGACTGTTCAGGCACAGAATGCTTTTTTGAAAATAATCGAGGAGCCGCCCGAATATGCGGTGTTCATCATTGTTTGCAAAAGCTCGGAAATTCTTTTGCAAACCGTTCGGTCAAGAGCGGTCACGATAACATTTCCGCCTGTATCAGACGATATTGTTCGCCGATATATAGAGGAGAAATACCCCGACGAAGCACGAATTGATTTTCTTGTGAAATACTGTGCAGGGATACCCGAATATGCCGATGAAATCATAAACCGTGCGGATTTTGAAGAGCTTCGTGAGGCGGTGTTAAATCTCGTTCCGAGATTGTTATCCAAAAATAAAGTCTATGCCTATGATGTGTCTGACTATGTAGAAAAACACAAGGATAATGCGGCAGAAATCTGCGACATAATACTTATGTATTTGCGGGATGCGTTGGTCGTAGCCTCGGGAACGCCCGAAAAGGTGATAAATTCCGATAAGACCGACAAGATTAATCTGCTTGCACAAAAATACACAACAAAAACACTTGCATCTGCAATTGATGAGATGATTACAGCAAAAAAAATGCTTGACAGATATGTCAAGGCATCTGCCTCTGTTCTCCACGCAGGGTTATGTATAAAGTAGAAAGAAGGGGGTGTTGCGTTAAGCAACACCCCCCTGTTGGGCTGAATGAATTTAGATGCAGATTTTGCGGAAATAATAACCGGTAAACCGGCGGTCTGCACATCCCCTTATACCCTCTTTTTCCTGAGCATTGCTCCCTCGCATACGGTTGTATCACAGTCCATTGTTATAATCTGCTCCGCATGGGGTGCAACCGATATTCTTTCGCCACGCTCATCCTCCATATTTGAAACTGTGACGGATATATACGGCTTCATAGGCTGTATTATTTCTATCTCGTCACCTTCAAAGAAGCGGTTACGCTGTGAAACCGTTATTCTGCCCGTTTTAGCGTCATACCCTTTAACAATTCCAATCAATTCGTAATCTCTTATATAAGAGCTTGTTTCATACACCTGACCCTCCGTTCCGGGAGCGCCGAAATAGAATCCCGTTGTATATGGGCGGTGACTGACCTTGCATAATTCCGTCCATTCCTCGGGGTTGAATTTATAATTTTCGGGGTCTTCGAAGTATCTGTCAATCTCTCTGCGATACGCACCCACAACCGTCGCAACATAAAACGCCGTTTTAACTCGTCCCTCTATTTTGAGGCTCGTTATTCCGCTCTCTATTATTTCGGGGATATGCTCAATCATACATAAATCCTTTGAATTGAATATGAATGTGCCACGCTCATTTTCAAACACATCAAAATATTCGCCCGGTCGTTTTTCCTCAACAAGCGAATAATTCCATCTGCATGGGTGAGCACACGCACCAAGATTTGAATTCCTGCCCGTCATATAGTTTGAAAGCAAGCATCTGCCCGAATACGAAATGCACATCGCACCATGCACAAATGCTTCAAGCTCAAGCTTTTCGTCTATATTCTCCCTGAACTGTGCAATCTCCTTAAAAGACATTTCCCGTCCCAAAACAACTCGCTCCGCACCCATTTTGTGCCATGCGTTCGCCGTAGCATAATTCGTGTTGTTTGCCTGCGTGCTGATATGGACAGGTATTTCGGGTGCAATTTCACGCATTATATCAAAAAGTCCCAAATCTGCTATCAAAACGGCATCAAAGCCGAGCGGACGGATTTCCTTGATATATTCCTTAAACTTATCCAAATCACGATTGTGTGCAATTATGTTTGCGGTCAGATACACCTTTTTACCTCGGTCGTGGGCATACTTTAATCCCTCTTTCATATCCTCCAAAGAAAAGTTTTCCGCCGCAACACGAAGCGAAAACGCCTCGCCGCCGATATATACCGCATCAGCCCCGTAATCAATCGCAGTTTTCAATTTTTCAAGACTGCCGCCAGGTGCAAGCAGTTCAGGTTTCTTTAAATTCATATTTGAAATCCTTTCACAGAAATTTATTAAGGTTTTAGATTAAATCTATTCCGTACCCGTACACCCTTATTTTCTCATTTTCTGACGGCTTGGGCTCTTCATCTTTCGGAGCATATTTTAGCTCGTATTCACAACCATACATAGAAGTGGCAGAAGCCCCTATTGAAGTTACAACAGATGACACACCGATACCCCCTTAAAAAATCAAACTTACCAATTCGTCCTTACTTATTTCCATAATATCGCCCGGCTTCATATCCTCACCAAGACTTAATCCGCCAATGCTCATTCGTTTGAGATAAACAACGGTTTTTCCCACCCTTTCAAACATTCGCTTGACCTGATGATACTTGCCCTCGGCAATTTCAATAAATACCTCTGTCGGATTATCACATATTTCAAGCCTTGCAGACTTGGCAGTGAACTCCTTAAACTCCATACCCGATGCAAATTTCTCAATATCCGACTGCTCCGCAGGCTTGTCAAGCCTCGCAAAATATCTTTTATAGACATTCTTGTTCGGCGATGCCACCTCGTGGGCAAATGCACCGTCATTTGTTAAAATTAAAAGTCCCTCTGTATCAATATCGAGCCTACCCACAGGAAAAACGCCAAAATGGCGATACTCTTGAGGGACAAGCTCTGTCACGGTCGGGTAGTGTTTATCCTCCGTTGCACTCACCACGCCTTGCGGCTTATTGAGTATGAAATATATAAATTCACGATATACCACGCTTTCGCCGTTAACCGTAACCGAGTCCCACTCGGATACCTGCATTTCCGGTCTTGCAGCAGCTTCGCCATTAACCGCAACCGCTTTCTTTTTTATCAGCTGTTTTATATCCTTCCTCGACATATCTGTAGCAGTCGATAAAAACTTGTCTAATCTCAAAACTATTACCTCTCATTATTTGCCGACACAGAAATTATGGAAAATATCGTTCACTACGGATTCAGAAACTGTTTCGCCCGTTATTTCGCCCAGACTATCCATTGCCGCCGCAATATCAATCGACACAATATCGCAGGGCATACCGCAATTTAGGGCGTCCTCGCATCGTATCAGAGCATCATATGCATCAATCAATGACTTTTTATGACGCATATTCGTGATAATTCGTCCGTTCTCACTCTCTATTGAGCCAAGTCCGCACATATCAGAAATTACATCAGCAAATTCATCTGCACCCTCACCCGTCTTTGCACTTATCTCCACAACGACATCGTTTTTAGGGCAATCTGCCTTTGTTGTAACAGCACCAATATCCGATTTATTAAGCAAAATAATTCGTTTTTTTCCCTCCGTCGCCGACAGGACCTCCAAATCATTGCTGTCCAATTTGTCTGCACTGTCAAGCACGACTATTACAAGGTCTGCCGCATCAAGATATTCTCTCGATTTCTTGACGCCGATTTTCTCAACAATATCGTCCGTTTCGTGAATACCTGCAGTATCGGACAAAATAAGCGGTATTCCTTTTATTGTTACAGATTCCTCAATAACATCTCTTGTTGTTCCTGCAACCTCTGTTACAATCGCTCGTTCCTCTTTTGCCAGACAGTTTAAAATACTCGATTTTCCAACATTCGGTTTGCCTACAATGGCTGTACGGATACCGTCCTGCATAATCCGCCCGCTGTCTGCGGTGTTCAGTAAATGCCGAAGCTTATCCGCACAATCCCTGCATACCTCGGCAATATCGCCGTCTGTCACATCCTCCAAATCCTCGTCGGGATAGTCGATTATAACCTGCATTTGAGCCGTTAAATGCACAAGTGCGTCCCTTACCGCCTTAATCTCCTTTGACAGCGTTCCGCCGAGTTGCGACAATGCATTACGCCTTGACAGGTCGTTTTTCGCATTGATAATATCTATAACCGCTTCGGCTTGAGAAAGGTCAATTCGTCCGTTCATAAACGCCCGTTTTGTGAACTCTCCCGGCTCTGCCATATATGCGCCCGCCTCGATTACGGCACTTAAAACAGAATGGGTTGTAACACCTCCGCCATGACAGCTTATTTCGACGGTATCCTCACGGGTAAATGTTTTAGGTGCAAGCATAACCGACGCCAAAACTTCGTCAACCGTTTCGCCCTTACTGTTTTTTATAAACCCGTAATGGATTGTATGCGACTTTGCATCCCTTAATGATTTTGGATAAAACACCTTGTCTGCAATGCCAACAGCATCACGGCCGCTGATGCGTATAACCGCAATACCGCCCGTTCCCTGCGGTGTGGCGATTGCCGCAATCGTGCGTTCATTATTAATCTCTGTCATTTATCAATCCCTGCAATTCGTCCATAAATGTGCTGACATCCTCAAACTGCTTGTAAACTGACGCAAATCGAACATACGCAACCTCGTCCAAATCACGAAGCTTCTCCATAACCATTTCACCGATTTTCGTTGACTTTACCTCTCGCTCCATTGACTGTGCAAGCTCACTCTCAATATCATCTGCAATCTTTTCCATCTGCAATATCGAAATCGGGCGTTTCTCACAAGCGGTTATAATCCCCTTCAGCACCTTATTTCTGTTAAACGGCTGACGGGAATCGTCCTTTTTCACAACAACCAATGCGACCGATTCAAGCTTTTCATATGTAGTGAATCTTTTACCGCACTTTAAACATTCCCGCCTGCGGCGAATAGAATTATTTTCCTCGGTCGGCCGTGAATCTATAACCTTACTTTCAATAAATCCGCAATACGGACATCTCATAAAAAAACCTCCCCTTGATTTATTATTTCTCCTGTATCATATATGATTATTATACTACAATATCGTGCATTAGTCAATCAGATATTACTTCTTTGCATATAGCGTTGCAAGTGCCATTTCACTGTACTGCGTTGAAATAATCGGGCTTTTTGAAACCCTTGAATATATTCCGTTCAACTTACCGTTATACACGAACAGCCCCGTAAGATTATACACCGCCTGTTTTTTGAGCGACTTTCCGTCATAGATATAATTATCCGACTTATACGGCGTTAAAAAGCTTTGAGCTATATAATGGTCTGTGTTAAGATTTTTAACCACCTCTCTCCATTCGGCTTGGTTGTACTCAACACCTGCATATACACCCTTTGAACCGTATGAATCCTCAGGCTTTAAAATCCACTCGTCCTTTTCGGATATTATCCGTTCCTTAAGCCCTTCAGTCAGCTGTGCCGTATATGGAATATGTTTTTTAACATATTCCTGTTCCGCCTCGTCTAAAATATTCATAGTTTCGCTCATATGAATAACCTTATACAGTATTTTATTATGAACAATCTGTGTAAAGAAATCGCCGATAATGCACACATTCTTATCACGCACCGCTTCCATAAACGGCTTGACCTCATCAATACGCCTGATAATATCGCAGGTTACGGCACGGCGGTATATTGCATCTATTTTAAATCCGTCTTTTGTACATAGGCTTTCGCCGTCATACACAAGTGCCGTTATATCGCATATTTCTGCGTTATATCCTGCTTTTATAAATGAATCTTTAAATATCTTAAACTCGTTTGAGGTTGCACATTCGGGGAAGTCTACTATTGCAATATTTTTTAACTCGCCCTTGTTATATTCATGCCTATATCCCTCATAAATCGTACCGAACTCTTTTACCCACGAGTCAAACAGCTCACATGAGTAAAGAGAATGATTTCTCTTAAACTCATTAAATGCGTTAGTGTAGCCTACCGCTATATTCAGCTCTCTATCCTCGTTCATAGCACTTGTCCCGTCAGTATTGAATTCACAAAATCCATATTCACGGGTTTCCTCGTTATAGAAAATATCAATCCTTGCTATAGGGATAACGAAATCATTCGTATAGCTTGATAGAATTAGCTTTTCGGTCAGCTTGTCAAATCCGAAAAGCTTTCTGTATTCGGGATCCTCAAAGTATTTCCGCATAACCTTGCCGAAAATCCCATAGAGAACATTAATCTCTGATTTTAGAAAGTCAAAATCCGATTGTGTGAATACTTTCGGGATATGACAGGTTTTAACCGTTATTCCGTGATACTTTGCGGTTGAGGATTTTAAATATTCCTCGGATTTCGCTGCTGTTTCTGTTTCTGTTTTTATATCTTTCTCAATTATTTCTATATATTCATCTCTGAGGCTTTTCATATTCATTTTGCGACGATTTACTCCTTTTTGTATGATTTGATTTTATCCGCTAACGGTCTGTAGGCTTTTGCTGTCGATTTATCAGCATACATATCGACCGTATCAAAAATATCCTCTAAAATATCAAACACCGTGTTGCCGTACGCACTCGCACTGTATCCGTCTTTAATAATACTTGTTTTGGCGTTCAAAATATCGTTTTCTTCCACATTGCAGTATTTTTTATACAACGCATCGACGCACTCGCCGTTTCCGCCGTAGAAAATACTGTTTATCAATGCAACATACGCAAAAATGTATTGTGGCGGCATCGAGTCTGCCATTCGTATTTCTATATATTTTTTCAGCCGAACATCAAAGAAAAACATCGAGAGCAGATGCTCTATCTGTGTATTCGTAATCTCGCTGTCTATATATATTTCACTATACGGCATATCCTCGGCATAAACGGTTTCTCCGTTTCGCTCATCAACGATAACGGCTGTGTTATACACCAATCGTGCATACTTATTAAACCCGAAATCATCATCAAAAATACCTTTAATCACGCCGCAACGCTTGTTATCAACGCTGTTCCAAATATAGTTCCTTACCGCATACATAGTATTCTTTTCGCCCTCAAAAACAGGGGAATTATCACAGATAAGTGAGAATAATGGCGACAGGACGGACGCAAGCCGATACTTCTTAATAAAATCGTACTCGCTTGTATAATCTATCGCCACCTGCACCGAGCAAGTAGCACGCATCATATTTTTGCCAAGCTTACCCGTCTTTTCAAAATACTTGTCCATAAAACGATACCGTTCTTTAGGTATAAACTCAAGTTCAGCTGCTTTTTTATACGGGTGATATCCGACCGTATGCACAGAAAGTCCCATTTGTGCCGACACATCCTTAAGCTTTTTAAAGAATGTGCTGTAAATATCAAACAATTTAAAAATATCTGATTGCGGAAATATACTTATCTCCAACTGACATGACGGCTCAAAGCTAACGGAATATTCTCCGTTAAGAAAGCCGATATATTTGCCATTATACAGAATATCCCGACTGTTATCGAAGCTTTTTTGTATTTCTCTTGCAATGTGGCATACAGTATCATAATCGGCAGCACCTCCGTTATTGGTACAGATAAAATGCTCAACCTCAAAACCTGTTTTTAGTTCATCGGTCTTTATTCCGCTTTTAAAGTATTCTATTATATTTTCGATATTCTTATCCGATTTATCCATATTTCCCTCTTGTATATATTTAATCCGTTAGTGTATTTTACAACAAATTATTACTTGTTAAATTCACATCAATTATATCATATCAATCCCCATTTTTCAAGCGTTTTTCACCGAAATCAAAGGGTTTGACAAGCACGAATTCATCACTCATAGCAGTTATTGCGTTCCAGGGAACTGCCATTTCACCTATCTTGAAAACGCCCGAAAGCCAACCCGAATAACGCCTTATTATAACGGCACTTATCCTGCCGTTTAACTCATCTATCTCTATGTCGGAAACATACCCGATGCGTTCTGCCGTAACAGAATCAATAACAGTTCTGCGTCTTAATTTAGTTCCGTTAAACAAAATAACACCTCCGCTTTATTATATGAGGTGTTATTTCCTTTTATTTTTCTTTTTCTTCTTTGTAGGTTTTAAGTCATAAACATTAATCTGAACAGCTATACCTGCCGCCGCAATAATCGCCGCCAAAAACCATGTCTTAATATCGGCAAAATAATATCCCAATATTGCCAAAGCACTTATTGATGCAATTACACCGCCCGATATTGCGGTTATAACAGATACAATATATTTTGAGCGGCAAGCCGCCAAAATGCCCATCACAACAGCTATAACAAGGTCAATAAACAGCAGTGTGTTCTCCGTTACCGACTCGTCGGTTACATACATCTGTGAAGTTATAATAAACGCCAAAAACCAACTCAAGCTGCCTATTCCGATGAAATATCCTACAGACTTTATGTTTTTTACTGTATAGAGGAGCAAAACGCCGCCCACAGCTGCCAGAATTACCATCAGAATAATGCTGTCAAAAAGCAGCAGTCCGACCATCGCACCCGCAAGGACGCCGCAGGCAAAACCGCACACTGCGACAATACCAACCATTACATCCCTGCCACGCATAGATATGACTATGCCAAGAACGGAAAATGCCAAAAATACCAATGCTGAAACAATACTTCCGGCAACGCCGAACAGCCTTGTAAAAAATTCTACCAAGTGTATCATAATAATTTATCTCTCTTATCCTACCTGAAATTTGCTGATTCCAAAGCTTTTTATCCCCTTGTAGCAACATGGGGCTGTTGAAAAGTCGATTGACTTTTCAACAGCCCCTTGAATTTTTAGTCAATTTCGCAAATCCAACCCTCGGGAGCTTCGATTTGGCACATCTGAATGCCTCTTAATGTGTCATAAAGCTTCTTTGTTGTCGGTCCCATTTCGTCCATTCCTGACGGCAAGCAAATCTCTTTACCATGATCAACTATCTTTCCTACGGGTGAGATAACCGCAGCAGTACCGCAAAGTCCGCACTCTGCCATATCGCCAAGCTCATCAAGGTATATTTCTCTTTGCTCAACCTCAAGACCAAGATAATGCTCTGCAACATACATTAGTGAGCGTCTTGTTACAGACGGCAAAATACTGTCCGACTTCGGAGTTATAACCTTGTTATCTTTTGTTACGAACAAGAAGTTTGCACCGCCAGTTTCCTCAACCTTTGTTCTTGTCTGCGGGTCAAGATACATATTCTCGTCAAAACCCTTGTTATGAGCGTCAACGATTGCGTGCAGGCTCATTGCATAGTTAAGACCTGCTTTTATGTGTCCTGTTCCCTTAGGTGCTGCACGGTCAAAGTCAGAAACTCTAATAGTTATCGGCTTTGCACCGCCCTTGAAGTACGGACCAACGGGTGTTGTGAACACTCTGTACTGGAACTCTGTTGCAGGCTTAACACCGATTACGGGGTTAATTCCGAACATATAAGGTCTGATATATAGTGAAGCACCTGTTCCGTACGGCGGAACATATGCCTCGTTTGCCTTTACAACTTTCTTTACCGAATCAATAAACTGTTCTTTCGGTAAAACCGGCATTTCCATTCTTACAGCCGAATTAATAAATCTTTCCGCATTCAAATCAGGGCGGAATGTTACCGTTCTGCCATCAGCTGTTTCATATGCCTTAATTCCCTCAAAAATAGTCTGTGCATACTGAAGAACACAAGCACACTCGCTCATCTGAATCATATCATCCTCAATAAGCTTGCCATCGTCCCATGTGCCATTTTTGTATTCAGCGACATATCTTTTATCGGTCTTGATATAGCCAAATCCGAGACTTCCCCAATCTATGTCCTTTTTCTTCATAGTAAAAACATCCTTTCCTACCGGCATACAACATCTGTATGCTTACAAACTCACTCCCTATATTATATCACTTGCCATTAAATTTGTAAATAGGTCTAAAAAAATTTTTAAAAAAATTTTTTTAGTGTTTAAAATCAAAGAAAATTGGTATATATCTATTAAGAGAAGTAATTCTCACATTGCACAAAGAAGGAGTGAAGGTCATGAAGTTCACTATTATCGGAAGAAAGTACACAGTTAAGGACAGCGTTCGGGAGTATGTTGAGAAAAAGCTCAGCAAGCTTGATAAATTCTTTAAGGAAGAGCCTGTTGCAAGGGTTGTGCTTGGCACAATCAAAGACAACGAATATATAGAAGCACAGATAAACGCAGGCGGAATGATATTCCGTGCAGAGGTTGAGGACAGCGAAATTCACGCCGCAATAGACAGAATTGTTGATGTTATAGAAAGACAAATCAGAAAGAACAAAACACGGCTTGCAAAACGGCTGCGTGAAAATTCGCTTGACAATATGGAGCTTATCTCGGGCGGCTCGTTTGTTGATGAGGAGGATACTGCCGAGTTTAAAATAGTTAAGAGAAAACGGTTTGAAGTTAAGCCTATGACACCTGAAGAGGCAATCTTACAAATGAAGCTTTTAGGACATGACTTCTTCGTATTCAAGAATGTTGAAACAAACGAAATGAATGTTGTTTATGCAAGAAAAGACGGAAAATTTGCATTAATAGAATCAGTTGAATAACGCATTTGTATCTTTTTTCCTACTTTTGCAAGGGATGGTGCGAATAAGCACCATCCCTTGTTTTATTGATGTATTTTTTCGGTGAGGAAGGATATACTAACAAAAAAAACGAATGGAGAGAAGTTATGAAAGAATTTGTTTATAAAATAACCGACCCTATTGGACTTCACGCCCGACCTGCAGGACTTTTATCAAAGAAATCAGCAGAGCTTGACAGTAACATAACAATTATAAAGGACGGTAAATGCGTTGACACACGCAGAATATTAGCACTAATGCAGCTTGGAATAAAAGAGAACGACATCATAACCGTACGGGTTGAGGGCGGCAACGAAAATAAAAACGCTCAGGAAATACTTTCATTTCTTGAGGAGAATAATTATTAAAGAGAAGTGTTAAAAAAGTTGAATAGTCCCCAAAGGGGATGCAAAAAAATAGTGCCGATCATTTAACAGCATTTAATCAAAGGGGTGTTGCGTTAGCAGCACCCCTTTAATAATTACTTACTTAACAACTCATCTGCCAAGACGCTTAAGCTTTCTTTATCCGCAGGCTTCATAGCCGAACGGATTGTTACAACATTCTCACAAATTGTTATATCTTTCATTCCCTCAAGCATAGCTTTCATTGTTCTTGCAGCTGTGGGACCCCATGAGCCGTTTTCAATAAGTGCAACGGTTCTGTTTTTATAGCCCTTTGTTGCAAGATGTGCAAGGAAATCGTGCATAGGTGTGAACACGCCGCCGTCATATGAAGATGAGGCAAGAACAACCTTACCGTATTTGAATGCATCCTCAATACATTCTGCCAAATCATCTCTTGACAAATCTGCGATTGCAACCTTTTTCGCACCCTTTTCCTCAAGCATTGACTTGAACTCCCTTGCAACCTTGGCTGTGTTGCCGTGAATTGATGCGTACGCAATAAACACGCCCTCCGCTTCAGGCTTATAGCTTGACCATATATCATAAAGATTGATGTAATATCCAAGATTTTCGCTCAAAATAGGTCCATGTAACGGGCAGATTGTTTCTATCTCAAATGCCGAAACCTTCTTTAGCAAGCTCTGCACCTGCACGCCGTATTTGCCAACGATATTAAAATAATAGCGTCTTGCCTCGCAAGCCCAATCCTCGTCTGTATCAAGTGCACCGAATTTGCCGAAAGCATCTGCGGCGAAAAGCACCTTTTCCAACTTTTCGTATGATACCATAACTTCGGGCCAATGCACCATCGGAGCAAAAATAAATTTAAGGCTGTGACTGCCCAGCTCAAGCTCGTCACCGTCTGCAACCACCAATTTATTATACTCTACTTCCAAATTAAAAAACTGACCAATCATTGTAAATGTCTTTGCATTACCAACAATTGTGATATTCGGATATTTTTTAAGAAGCATATCAATGCTGGACCCATGATCCGGCTCCATATGAGATACTACAAGATAGTAGGGCTCCTTTCCGTCCAAAACAGCCTCAAGGTTTTTCAGCCACTCCTCGCCCTTTCTCTTATCGACCGTATCCATTATGGCAATCTTTTCATCTAAAATAACATATGAATTATATGATACACCGTTGGGAACAATATACTGGCTTTCAAAAAGGTCAATATCTCTGTCATCTACACCGATGTACTTAATGCAATCGCTTATCTCTACTCTCATTTTTTGTTTCCTTTCCAAATATCATCTATACTAATTATAATATCTAAAAATCAGTTTGTCAATACCTTTAGTACCAAAGAAAAAAAGGGGGCGTAAAGAAAGTTGAACAGGTCCAATGGGGGAAAAATAGTACAATACAGGCTCAACGCCTTGGCTGCATAAAAAGGGAATGTTAAAAAAGTCAAATAGTCCCAAAAGGGGATGCAAAAAATAGTGCAGAACGGACGAAAACCGCCGAATAGCAGAGCTATGAGGGTTATCCCGAAGCTATACATTGGTAT
>JAXJPK010000129.1:0-3384 GCA_036311705.1 Clostridia bacterium | reverse complement strand
CTCACATACCAATGTATAGCTTCGGGATAACCCTCATAGCTCTGCTATTCGGCGGTTTTCGTCCGTTCTGCACTATTTTTTTGCATCCCCTATGGGGACTATTTAACTTTCTTTTCAGTCCCCCTTTTTTGTGAAAAGGAATAATATACAGATACTCTGAACAGAATAAGAAAAAAATAAAGGATTGATACAATGGGATTTATTTTTAGTATTATTGCGGGTTCATTAATGAGTATTCAGGGTGTTATGAATACTCGTTTAAGCGAAAAAATAGGCTTATTTGAATCAAATATGTTCGTTCAAGGAACAGCCTTTTTACTATCGTTAATTGTAATGTGGATATGGGGCAAAGGAAGCTTGCTTGAAATCACAAAGGTGAACAGATGGTATCTGTTGGGCGGAATATTCGGACTTTTTATAACCGTAACAGTAATGCTTTCAATGAAAAAACTAAACCCGACGCTTGCTGTATCATCAATTCTTATTGCACAGCTTTTAACTGCGGCAATTATTGATGCGTTCGGTCTTATGGGGGCTGAAAAAATGGCTTTTGGTTGGAATAAGTATTGCGGATTGATACTTATGTTAGGTGGTGTTTTACTGTTTAAATTTAAATAGGGTATGTAAAAAAACAACACCGATCGTTTGAAAATAAAATTACGGTCGGTGCTGTTTTTGTATCATCTATTTTAAAAATCAATATCCCAGTCTGTCAAAATTACGGTATTGGATTGCTTCTGCAATATGCGTTGTTTTGATGTCATCACAAGCGTCAAGGTCGGCAATCGTTCTTGCTACTTTTAATATTTTGCTGTGTGCTCTCGCACTCAATCCAAGCCTTTCAAATGCTGATTTTAATAGCCTGCTCTCGTTATCACCTAAACTGCAATACTTGTCGAGCATTGCGGCAGTAAGCTGTGAATTTGAAGTAATTCCTTCGTTTGCGTATCTTTCAAGCTGGATTTTCCTTGCATTGTCAACACGCTTTTTAATCTCATCACTTGTGTCGCCGTCAGCAATTTTAGAAATATCATCATATTTAACGGCAGGAACTTCAATTTGAATATCAATTCTGTCAAGAAGCGGACCTGATATTTTTGAACGATAGCGATGAATTTGAGCAGGAGTACAAGTACATACTCGGTTTGGATTACCGTGATTTCCGCAGGGACATGGGTTAAGTGCCGCAATAAGCATAATGTTACAAGGGTATGAAAGTGTTGCGTTTACTCTTGATATTGTTATTGTTCTGTCCTCAAGCGGTTGTCGGAGAACCTCGAGGGAGTCACGGCGGAACTCGGGCAATTCATCCAAAAACAGCACTCCGCAATGTGCCAGTGAAAGCTCACCGGGTCGAGGCGTACTTCCTCCGCCCGATAGTGCAGCTGCTGAAACTGTATGATGCGGACTGCGGAACGGTCTTTGAGTTATAAGCGGTGTTTTCGGCGGAAGAGTGCCTGCTATTGAATGGAGCTTTGTAACCTCAAGCATTTCGTGAAATGTCATATCGGGCAGTATTGAGCTTACCCGCTTTGCAAGCATTGATTTACCCGTTCCCGCAGGACCTGACATCAGAATGTTATGCATACCGCTTGCACCGACTTCTATTGCTCTTTTTGCCTGCTCCTGACCTTTAACATCCTTCATATCAAGAACGGTCAAGGCAGCGGTAGGGCAGAGTAAATCGGGATTTACAATTGCAGGCGTAATCGGCGTCAAGCCGTCGTAGTGGTCGATTACCTCGTTTAGTGTTTTTGCGGGGTATATTTCTATCCCGTCAATAACAGATGCCTCATCTGCGTTCTCATACGGCACAAAGCATTTTTTAAATCCATTCTCATATGCTGAAATAACCATTGGTAAAACACCGTGAATGGGTTTTATTGCACCGTCAAGTGCAAGCTCACCCAGGAATACCGTTTCATCACGGTCGTATATATCAACTTGTTTTGTTGCATCAAGAATAGAAAGTGTAATTGCTAAATCAAAGCCCGACCCCTCTTTTTTTAGCGATGCAGGAGCGAGATTCATAGTTATTCGCTTCCTCGGATATTCGCAACCGCTGTTTTTTATTGATGCCTTTGCTCTTTCCCGTGCCTCTTTAACGGTGGCATCGGGCAACCCGATTATATCAAATGCAACTATACCATTTGAAATATCGGTTTGTATTTCTATTATAGAACCGTCAAGTCCCGTTAGGGAAACAGTGTTAATCTTTGTAAACATAGCTTTCACCTTTATAAATTTTGTATGAGATAAGTATATCATAATTGGAATATTTTTGCAACCGTAATTCACAAAATAAGGTTAGGCAGTTTAGTATAGCTGAAATATCTTGACACATAATTGGGATTATGGTAAAGTATAATATGTAGAATAATGGTCACACGACCTAAAAAACGGAGCGAAATATGAAAAAACAGTTTGGAATTTTAACGGTACTTGCAATAACCCTTTTGCTTGCGGTCGGTTGCAAAAAAATTAATAATGATATTACGCCGGAGGCGGCTGCCGAGGGTGTAACCGCTAATTTTTTTGATGATTTGATAGCTCGCAATGTTGAAGAAATAGCAACCCGATGTGCAGATGAAAGCAATGCAATGTTTGAATGTAAAAAAATTGAAGATTCAAAGACTATTGTCCGACATTTTGTTGCAGGCATAGAAAATATTACAGATTCATTTGATGATGAGAAAAATGAAGAATTTTACAATAAAATTGCAGGCAAGGTGCTTGGTAAATTCGACTACGAAATTGTTTCAACAGAAGTTGATGGGGAGAATGCGGCGGTTGTCGTAAATCTTGTGATGCCGTCGACCAATGTAAATGTAAACACAGAATCGGTATTAAAAGATTGTTTGGGGTTTGACCTTGATGATTCTATGACTATGGTTTATAAGGCTGCGGAGAAAAAGGGAATGACGCCGACAGAATTTGCTTCGGAGCTTTCAAAGTCTAAGCCGAATGAGATTAAGACTGAAATATTGGAGCTGTTTTCAGAGGAGCTTGACAGCTTTTTTGAAACGGTGTTAGAAAAGAGAATGGAAAACCCACAGATAAATAAAATAACCGTAATTCTCAAAAAACAGGCGGAGGGCGATTGGAAAATCGTAGATTTTAATTGAATATGATTAGGTCCGTGAAAATAATAATATATGGTGGATATTGCGATATTGTACATGATGATGTTTTTTCTTTGACGGGTGACGGTGAATATCTTGAATACGAAAAAAACGGAGTTTGGTACATAGAAAGCAATCCGAGCGGGAAGGTTGGAAATACGATTATATCTGTTCCCCGTAATTTTGAGTTTAGCAGTTTTATTCTAAAGGCTTCGGGTTGTGCGGCAAAGGTATCCGCTATACAGTCAAAAAAGGCGTTTTT
>JAXJPK010000128.1:0-6332 GCA_036311705.1 Clostridia bacterium | reverse complement strand
CCGTCAAACGATCGGTGCTGTTTTTTTACATCCCCTTTTAGTGCTTTCCTGTTTAATCTCCAAAATACATATTCCTTAACTTTTTCAAAAGGCGTTTTTCAAGTCTTGAAACCTGCATCTGGCTCATATTCATTTTTTCGCCAATTTGACGCTGATTTAGCTCGGAGAAATATCTTAAATTAATAAACTCCCGCTCCTCCGGCTCAAGCTGTTTTAAGCAATAGTCAACAAAATCACAATTCTCCATAACAAGGAAGCTGTTGTCCTCCCTGCCCAATATATCTGCCAAAGCCAAGCCGTCATTATCGCCCATAAACTCGCTTTCAATCGACTGAACAAATGCCGCGTCGCCCGTTTTGTACGCCTCACGAACGGTTTGTTCGCTGACACCTAAAATTCTCGCTACTTCGGGGATTGTTGAAGCATCACCCGTTCTCTTGATTCGCTCCGCTTTTCTGAATATCTCAAAAAGACGATTTGGGACTTTTATAAAAAAGCCTTTATCCCTAAAATATCTGCGAACCTCGCCCATTATCGTGGGAGTTGCAAAAGATGCAAACTTTATGCCTTTTTCGGTATCAAATCTGTCCGCCGCACATATAAGCCCAACGCACGCAACCTGATACAAGTCATCATATTCAATACCGTTATTATACATTCGGTTTGTTTTCATAAATCGTTTTGCTATTATCTCTGCAATATATACATATCGTCTGACGATTTCCTCCCGAAGCTCTCTCGAGCCCGTGCGTTTATATTCAGAGAATAACTCGACTTCGTCCATTTCTGACAATGCTGTCATCACATAGCCCTCACTTTACTAATTTATTGGCAACAGAAACAGCATTATTCAGGGCTATTTCACTCTTTTCTTTGCAATACTCGTCATTTTTAATCATAACAAACAGGTTTTCTGAATCAATATCATTTTCCTTTAAAATACTGCTGTTTTTAAGGGATATTGCGTATGGCTTTCCGTCATTTGCACATACCGTTTCAACCTCTGATAAGTCGCCGTTATACCATTTTTCCGCCGATTGATATAAGCTGTCAATACCATTAAGCGAGAGAATTGATTCCGCTTCGGGTTTAGTATAAATATACATATACGCATACTTATTTGTACTAAGCTCCAAATCCCGTTTTTGACGGTAAGCCGATGTCAGCTCGATTGAGCCTTGCCCATCAGCAACATTAAGCTGAATTGCAATGATTTCTCTCTCCCCGTTTCCGTCAGCATCGGATATTGCATCTGTCAACGAATGTGTAACATTATCCAATGATTCCTCCGCTATATGCTGCGAGCCGAGATAAACTATCTCCAAATCGTATCGTTCACGATTAATTATATCAACCACCGTTGTTGTTATAATTAGCAATGCAACAGCTATGCCGATAGTGTGCCATTTATAATATAGCCAAAAATACGGCCACCATTCTCTCGAAAAACGCTTTGGTTTCTCTCCATAGAACTCTGCCATTCGCTTTTTTCCTCCTGAGGCGTTATATTAATCTGTACTCCTTCTGTCCTGCTTCGTACAAATCGTTACCCTCACAGTCCATAAGCACCACAGCCGGGAAATCAACAACTTCAAGGCGACGAATTGCCTCTGTTCCCAAATCGTCATATGCAACAACCTCTGCTTTTTTGATACACTCGGCAATCAATGCACCCGCACCGCCAATTGCACCCAGATATACACACTTGTTACGCTTTATAGCATCAACCACCTCTTTTGAACGAACACCCTTGCCAATCATCGCACCAAGACCGTTATCGAGGAGTTCGGGTGTGTAAGCATCCATTCTGCCTGCAGTTGTCGGTCCGCATGAGCCGATAACTTCACCCGGCTTTGCAGGGCACGGGCCTGCGTAATATATAACATTATCTTTAAGGTCAATGGGATAGTCAACTCCCTCTGCGTGCAGTCTTGTCATACGCTCATGTGCGGCGTCTCGTGCAGTGTAGATAACGCCCGAAATTAACAAGCTGTCGCCCACCTTTAATGATTTTGCAGTTTCCTTATCAATCGGAGCTGTAATTCTCTTTTCCATTTTAGTTTTCCTCCATCATATTTATTACAGAGCTTAAAATATACTCTGCATTTTGTTCCTCGAAATACTTTCGTGCTTTTTCGCCCGAAACACCCGTTAAAACAGCACAGAAATCTGCACCCATAGCCTTCGCCGCAAGAATATCCGCACCTGCATCACCTACAACAAGCGTGCTTTTTATTAACTCGCTGTCATAGTCACCGTCTAAAATCCTGCAATCGGGATAGTCCGTTCCGTAAAGTGCTTTTAGGAACATATACGGGTTGGGTTTTGTAAGATTATCTTTCGTGTTCTTTTCAGCCTCAATAACATACGAGTATGTAGAAAGTCCGTCTTTGGCAAAGTATTTTAGAACATTCCACGCTTTAAGTGTAGGAATTATCTCATTATCCACTCTGCCCGTACCGATACATAACCGCTTTGTTTTTGACAGCTCGGATAACAGCTTGTCTATATCGGATATATCCATTATCGGCTGTTCGGACTTTATAAGTCCCGATTTGCCCTCGCAAATCGGTTGTTTTTTATATGTATCGAAAAAGCTTGCGTCACCGAGATACCATTCCTGAAAACAAGACTGCATCTCACGCCACAGCTTCCCGTTCCGCTCATAATCTGCCGATGCTACTCCCTTTTTAGCCGCCGCAGCCTCCGAAAGCCTTTTATATTCGGATATTATATCCTCCGACAGCCCACAAGCATAGTTTAGAACTATATCCGCATCAAGCGACTCGGTTATAATCCAAATTAGAATTGTGACATATGCCAAATCCCAATTTGAATTAACGCCCTTACCTTTCAATACCTCAATCAGCTTGTCGCCAAAAAACACGGTATTGCGTATATCTGATACATTCTTTTCTAATTCTTTTGGGATAATCGTGCTTTTACCGAAATAATCGGAGCTGTTTATGTATTCATAAACAGTCAACGCCGCCGCATTCCAATACATCTCTTCACTCGTTATAACGCCGTCCATATCGAAAATCACGGTATCGTATCGGTCGAAAACGCTTTTTATCATTCCACTACCCATTCTATTTTTCCGGCAACGCCCGAGGTTTTACCCACTCTGTCTGCACTTACCGCAACCGCACGGTTAATCGCCGAGCCGAACGAACGGTATATTGCCTCCCAAATGTGGTGACCGTTATGTCCTTTGTATAAATCAATGTGCATTGTACACATAGCTCCCTGAACAAATCCCTCAAGGAATGTTTCAAGGTCCTCGCTTAACATTCCCTCTGTTTCTTTGGGAATATCTATGCCGTGATAGTCAATATCTATATACGCACGGGATTCAAAGCTTATCGCACAGCCTGCTCTTGCCTCGTCTATCATTCCCACAGCGTCACCGTAGCCGTATGCACCGTCTGTTGTGTCTATGTATTCCTTAACGGCTTTTCCGAGTGCAATACCCAAATCCTCGGCTATAACATGGATTAGCGAATAATCCGCCAGTTTAAGCGTTGTTTCGATATTAAACCCTGCACGATATGCTATATGCTCTATCATATGATTCAGAAATGCAATCGGTGTATTTATATTTTTTCTGTAATCGGGCTTCAACGGAGAAAAATCAAGTGTTATCCCCATTTCCGATTCGGTTGTTTTTCGTGTAACCTTTATCTTTCTCATATTATTCCCGCTCCTTAACGGCAAGACCGTGTGTTTCAAATCCCTCTACGGTTGCAAAACGATATGCGTGATTGCGTACCTTTTCAAATCCGTCCTTTGATGCATATCCGATTGATGAACGCTTCAAGAAGTCCATAACCGATACAGATGAATATGTCTTTGCAAATCCGCCGGTGGGAAGTATTGCGTTCGGTCCCAACACGAAGTTGCAAAGCGTAACAGGTGTGTAATCACCCAGCAATATCTCGCCCGCATTCTTGATAAGCGGTAGAACATCAAACGGTTTCTCCGTCATAACCTCCATATGTTCGGGGGCGTAATCATTGACGAAGTCTATTGATTCTGAAAGTGAATCCGTCAAAACGATACCGCCGTATTTTGTGAAGTTTGTTTCTATCCAACTGCGTCTGCGTTCGGATAGCTTTTCAAGCTGTTTGTTCATTATTGGTACGACCTTATCAACAAGCTCTCTTGAGTGAGTAACAAGCAAAGCCGCACTGTCGGGGCCGTGTTCTGCTTCTATCATCCAATCACGGGCAACCTTTTCCGGGTCTGCAAATTCATCTGCAAGAACAATGATTTCAGACGGGCCCGCAGGTAAACCAGCGTCAATATTATTTGCCAATACTCTCTTTGCCGCTGTTGCATAGCTGTTTCCGGGTCCAATAATTTTGTGACATTTCGGGATTGTTTCTGTTCCGTATGCCACAGCCGCAACGGCTTGGATACCGCCCACTTTATAGATTTCGTTTATACCTATAATCTTTGCCGCACAAAGAATTGCATCATCAACCTCGCCTTTTTCGTTCGGAGGTGTAACAACTACTATCCTCGGTACTTTTGCAACGACCGCAGGTATGCCGAGCATACACAATACTGACGGGAACGAGCCCTTTCCGTGCGGTACATATAAGCATACATCAACAATCGGTGTTGTCTTTTCACCTACCATAAGCCCGTCATCCACCATTGTGAACCACATTTCCTCAGGTAACTGTTTTTCATGAAAGTCATATATATTCTTGTATGCGTATTCAATGGCCTCACGAGTTTCTTTGTCAAGACGGTTATAGCCTGCCTCAATCTCCGCCTCCGTAACACGCATAGTATCAGCCGTAAGCTTTACTTTATCAAATTTCTCTGTATATTCCAGAACTGCAGCGTCACCTCTGTCTCTGATGTCATCAGACACCTCCTTGGCAATTTTCATCTGCTCTGTTATATCCTGTTCAGCTCGTTTCATTACGAAATCATACTGTTCTTTCGTCATATTTTTAAGCTCATAAATATTTGGCTCCATAATATATTCCTCCCATACTGCTATTTATTGTTTGAAAAAGTTTTTAACTTTTTCAGAAAAACTTGTCTTTTTAGTATAATCACAATCCTTGTCAAATTCACGAAGCAGTTCTTTCTGCTTTGCATTTAGGTTTTTAGGCACTTCTACGGTGACTGTTATATACTCATCACCGTTACCCCTGCCATGAAGAACAGGAATACCCTTGCCACGCAGTCTGAATCTTGTGTTTGTCTGGGTCCCCTCCGGTAAATCATATTCAACAATGCCGTGAATTGTAGGGACTTTCAAGGTCGCACCCAAAGCCGCCTGGACGAATGTTATCGGGATTGTAACATTAACATCAAAACCGTCTCTCTTAAATATTTCGTCAGGCTTCACTCTGATAATCAACTGCAAATCACCGTTCGGTCCGCCGTTTTCGCCGCAGTTACCTGCACCGCCTATACGCATCACCTGGTCATTATCTATTCCTGCAGGGATATTGACCTCTACCGTCTTGTTCTTTCTTACATTGCCTGTGCCTCTGCACGATGCACAAGGCTCTTTTATAATCTTGCCCTTGCCTCGGCAAGTCGGACACTCCGTAATAACATTTGAAAAGCCGAACATTGTCTGTCGACGCTGTTGTATCTGACCTGTACCGTTACATTGTGAACAGGTAACGGGCTGTGTTCCCGGTTTTGCACCGCTTCCACCGCAAGTGTCGCACTTCTCGGTCTTTGTAATGTTAATTTTCTTTTTACAGCCAAACGCCGCCTCCGTAAAAGACAAATTGATATATTGGCTCAAGTCACTGCCTCGTCTGGGGCCATTTCTCCTTGAGCGACCGCCGCCGAATCCGCCGAATCCGCCGAACATATCACTGAATATATCGCCTAAATCGCCCATATCGAAGCCGTCAAATCCACCGGCACCGGCACTTCCGTCTACCCCCGCATGACCGAACTGGTCATAACGCTGCCTTTTTTCATCATCAGACAGTACCTGGTACGCCTCGTTTACCTCCTTGAAATGCTCCTCCGCCGCCTTGTCGCCGGGGTTTAAATCAGGATGGTATTTCTTACTCATTTTACGGAACGCTTTTTTTATTTCATCGCCCGACGCATTCTTATTCACGCCAAGCACTTCATAATAATCTCGTTTATCCGCCAACACTAATCACCTTCCATAACATACTATACTATTATATCGTAAATTTTGCAATTTGTAAATAGTAAATTTCTCAAAATAGCAACAACGGGGCTGTTGCATTTAGCGCAGATCGTTCAAAGGCTTGAAATGCCATAAAATCAATGTTTGATAAATACTTATTGAATAAAATTGATGTTGAAATCCGCAT
>JAXJPK010000127.1:0-7382 GCA_036311705.1 Clostridia bacterium | reverse complement strand
GTATAAAGCATGGAGCGTGTTATGGTTGCTCTCATGCTTTTTTAATGATGGAAAGGAAAAGGAAAAGGAAAAATGAAATTTTTCACAAAAAAAACTTTTTGTGCAAGCCTTGTTGTTTTTCTTGCTTTAACAACAGGCATTGTGGCATTTGCAGCGGGTGAAAATGCAGAGCCGATAAGCAATTTTTATGCAACATTTTGGGCGTTGGTACCACCGTTGGTTGCTATTGCACTTGCACTTATCACAAAAGAAGTTTATTCTTCGTTGTTTATAGGTATTGTACTCGGTGGTTTGCTCTCGGCTAACTGGCAGCCTGTTGCAGCACTTGACAACATACTAAACGAGGGTCTTATTGCCGCAGTATCCGGTACGGCAGGAATATTTATATTCCTTGTTATTCTCGGCACATTGGTTGCACTTGTTAACAAAGCAGGCGGCTCGGCTGCATTCGGAAGATGGGCAGAAACACACATTAAATCGCGTGTTGGTGCATTATTTGCAACATTTATACTTGGTATTTTGATTTTTATTGATGACTATTTTAACTGCTTAACAGTTGGTTCTGTTATGCTTCCCGTAACAGACAGTCATAAAATTTCGCGTGCTAAGCTTGCATTCATCATTGATGCGACCGCCGCACCAATTTGTATGATTGCTCCTGTTTCTTCTTGGGCGGCAGCGGTTTCGGAGTTCACAAAGGGGACAGGCTATTCAGGTATAGAGCTTTTTGTTCGTGCTATTCCTTATAACTTCTATTCGCTTTTAATGTTTGTATTCATTATTTCAATGATTCTTATGAAGTTTGACTATGGCCCGATGAGAATTCATGAATATAACGCTATGTATAAGGGTGATCTATTCACCAGCGGTAAGGATACAGCTGAAACAGTCGAAATTGAGGAATCAAATCCGAAAGGCAAAGTTATTGACCTTATTTTGCCTGTTATCATATTGGTTGTAATGGCAATAATCGGTCTTATCTATGTTGGCGGATTCTTTGCCGGGGATGACTTTATTACAGCATTTGGTAACACAGATGCAACGGTTGGCTTGCCTTGGGGTGTAATTATTGCATTAGTTCTTACAATCGCATACTTGATGATAAGACGCGTCGTAACATTTAAAGAAGCGATGGAATGTATCCCAAAAGGCTTTGTAGCAATGGTTCCTGCGATACTTATTCTTACATTTGCAACAGCACTTAAAAATATCACAGGCTTGCTTGGTGCCGCAAATTATGTTGAAATGATTATGGATTCAGCAGCTGCCGGGCTTGCAAACTTCTTGCCTGCCATCATATTCTTGGTTGCATGCGTACTTGCATTCTCAACAGGTACATCGTGGGGAACTTTTGGTATTTTGATTCCAATTGTAACTGCAATTTTTGACCCGACAAGTGAGCTTTTGATTATTGGCGTTTCGGCTTGTCTTGCGGGTGCGGTTTGCGGTGACCACTGCTCACCCATTTCCGATACAACTATTATGTCATCGGCAGGCAGCCAATCAAATCATATTAACCACATTTCTACACAGTTGCCGTATGCAATTACTGTTGCAGCACTTTCGTTTGTTGTATATGTCATTGCGGCATTTATTCAAAATGCATTTATTTTACTTCCGATTGGTATTGTGTTAACTGTCGGTACATTATTTGTTATCAAGGCAGTTACAAAGAATAAGAAAATCGGCTGATAAACATAACTATCAATAAGAGGCTGTTTAAAAAGTCAATTAACTTTTTAAACGGTCTCTTGGCGTTTTTGGGTGCATAGATAAAAAAGTATAATCAAAAATATTGCTATTATCGTGATTGTATGATATAATAAAAATTGTAAAAAAAAATGAAGTCGGAGTAGATTATGTTAAATAAGCTGTTTAAGAGTATTATAGACCAAGATAAGATGCCGATTGTTGTATGTAATACGGAATCGGTTATTGTATATATGAATCCGTCGGCAGTAGAGCAGTATCATCGTGATTTAACGGGCAATAATATTAAGGACTGCCATAATGCGGACTCAAATGAGAAAATTGATAAGGTGCTTGACTGGTTTGGTGAAAGCAAGGATAATAATATTGTATATACTTTTCATAACGATAAGAAAAATAAGGATGTTTATATGGTTGCCTTGCGTGATGAAAACGGTAATCTAATCGGATACTACGAAAAGCATGAATTGAGGAATAGGGAAACGAGTACAAGATATAACTTAAAAGAGTGATTTTATGAATACATTTGAGAAAATCTATGCGGTTGTTAAAACCATTCCAAAGGGCAAAGTTGCAACATATGGACAAGTTGCCACACTTGCAGGAAATCCCCGATGGTCGAGAGTTGTCGGCTACGCACTGCATAATAATCCTGAACCTGGCGTTATCCCATGTCATAGAGTGGTGAACCGTGAGGGTAGGCTTGCCCCGTCATTTGCGTTTGGGGGTGAGGAGATGCAAAGAAAGCTGCTTGAGGCTGAAGGTATTATTTTTGAATTGGATGGACGAATAGATTTGGAGAAATATTGTATGGAGGCAGAGGTGTAAATATATGAAAAAACTATTATGTATTACATCAATTCTGTTGACCTTACTGCTGACCGCTTGCGGAGGTGACAGCAGTGTTACAATAATCGGTGGTTCTGATGGTCCTACAGATATTTTGATAAGTGACAGAGGAGAAAAGATTATGTATGAACAGATTACAGCAGAGGATGCCAAGAGAATAGTGGATAGCGGAGAGGAGTGTATTATCCTTGATGTTAGGGAACAAGATGAGTATGACGAGGGGCATATTGCAAATGCCATTCTTATCCCATACGGTGAAATTGAAAACAGGGCGGAAAGAATAATCCCCGATAAGGATAAGCTGATACTTGTGTATTGCCGCAGTGGCAGACGGAGCAGGATTGCAGCTGAAAACCTTGCGAAGCTTGGCTATACAAATATAAAAGATTTTGGCGGAATAATTGATTGGCAGTACGAGATAGAAAGGTAGGAACATTATGATTAAGTTTATTTGTTACCCAAAATGCACAACTTGCCAAAAGGCGAAAAAGTGGCTTGATGACAACAATATTGAATATGAAATTCGTGATATAAAAGAGAATAACCCTGATTATGAGGAACTATCCACCTGGTATAAAATGAGCGGATTGCCGTTAAAAAAATTCTTTAATACATCGGGACTTTTGTATCGTGGAATGGAACTTAAAACAAAGCTTCCAACCATGTCTGATGAGGAACAGCTCAAACTCCTCTCAACAGACGGGATGCTTGTAAAGCGGCCGCTTTTAGTGGGTGAGGATTTTGTTTTGGTTGGATTTAAAGAGAAAGAGTGGAGCGAGAGGCTATAAGAAAAATAGGGATATTTGTTGAAATCTGCAAGAAAAATTGCAGATTTCTTTTTATCTATAGCCTTTGAACGGTCTGTGCTAAAGGCAATAGCCCCGCAAGGGGGTGCTGCTAACGCAACCCACCCCGTTTTTTATTTTTTTTGTTAACACAACTCTTTGGCGGTTGACCGACATATAATACCCGATGATAAAACGCATATTAATGTGTCGGATAACAATACTAAAACAGAGGAAGTGAGCATAATTGCTGACTACAGTTTTATAATAAATACAAAGCCTTTTAAAATTTGCATATAATTAAAACATTACAACAATATTTTATAATATAATTCCGCAAAGTTTCGAAAATGAGTTAAAATATATATCATTTAAATATTAATAAACTATATATTAAATACAACTATTTAGAAACATACTTCAATAAATATATTGACAATGTTGAGAGTGTTTGATATGGTGAAGATGACATATTATGGAATTATACACTTCAAATTATATTTGACTCTAATTTCAACTTTATTTTCCTGTTAAGGGTGTTTATTTTATATCGAAAAAATAAAAAAATATGACATAAATGCAAGCTTTTATGCAGTTTTGCAAAAATCTTCCCTAATGTGTAAAAAATAAATTAATACAAAGTCGAATTCTTCGAGTATAATGTATTTGTACAAAGGAGAAACGGCTATGAAAGGGGTCATGGTCTGATGAATAGAAGACAGCTTGATTTACTCAAAACTCTGTATGGTAGCCGAAAATTCTTGACATTATCAGAAATGGCGGATATGTTCAAGGTTTCAACTAAAACAATAAGAAATGATATTACTTCCATAAAGGAATATCTTGCAGCTCACAATGCAGGCAGTCTTGAAACAAAGCCGCATATAGGCGTTAGAGCGGTTATAACTCATGATGAATGGTTAAGACTTACAGACGACGCCGATGATGATGGGGAGAGCAGAGAAATCCTGTTTTTCATAATAAAGAACCTTATGAGAAACGGCTGCTTAACCGCACAAAGACTTTCAGAACAGTATTATTTGGGCAGAACGGAACTTGATAGGATTATGGAAAGAGCAGCAGAATGGTTCTCTAATAATCATATTGATTTCAGGGTCCGCAGAGGAACGGGCATTTCTATTAACTATACAGAATTCAACTTTAGACTTGCAATGATGCATTTGTTTACGGAGTTCTGGGATATGTTTACAGATACTATCTCAACCCGAAGCCCACAATACGCAACAATGCCTGATGATGAATACACCGCAATGTGTGCAATTCTAAACGGATTTGAAGCAGACTCGGTTGCGAAAATCCTTCTCGAAACAGAGGAGGAGTTCGGATTGAAGTTTAACTATTCGTCAAACAATAGTTTAATGTTTTTGATTTCTCATTCGATTTTGAGATTTAAGAATGGAAATCAAATGCAGATGCCGAGAGTCGAGAAGTGTGCCGTAGATGGTAAATCGGATTTTGCGATTGCAACATTCATCCTTCAAAAGCTGGAGGAAAGATTTTCTTTAAACTTTAGCGATGAGGAAAGAGAGTTTATAAGGTTTGCAGTTTCCGTATCGAGAGTACAATCATTTGCAAATGATGAAAAGAGAGATGCTTTCGAGCAAATGAACATTGAGCTTTGCCGATTTACAATCAAGGCAGTGCGTATCATCGGAGAGGTAACAGGAGTAAAGCTTGTTGATGATGAGATATTTGTAAGGGAAATGTTCCTTCTGTTAAAAACAATCATTGGTAGGCTGAAATACGGAATTAAAGCTAAAAACAGTTTACTCCCTCAGATTAAACTGAAATATCCAAATATGATGGCTATAGCGTGGTCATTGGAAAATATGTTTGAAAAGGAGCTGAAAATTCAAATCAATGAACATGACGCCGGTTTTTTAGCACTTTACATAGGTGGTGCTATAGAGCGTAAGCTCCCGGTTGTCAAGGCGTGTATTATATGTGATGAGGGTGTCGGAACATCACATATTCTTAAAGAGCAGCTTATGAGGGCCGTTCCCGAGTTGATGATAACATCTGTTTTATCCGTCCGTGATATAAAGCGGATAAAACAGGAGGACTGTGACTTTATTATCTCAACAATTCCTCTTGACGGCTATCGCTTTTCCCATGATGTTCTATATATAAGATGCTTGCTCGACAGTGCCGATATTCACTATATTGAAAACTATATAGTGAATATTAAGGCACAAAAGAAATTAAAGGTTAAAAATATACAGCCTACAGCGACACTGTTTAAGAAGGATTTGATTTTCACGAGATACCATGCGACAGACAAAACAGAGCTGCTAAAAACAATGTGCAGCAACCTTGAATGTATGGGTTTTGTTACGGCAGACTTTGAAAAATCTGTTTTGGAAAGAGAGAAGACTGCGGCAACCGATATCGGAAAGGGTTTTGCACTGCCGCATGGTAAATCGGATTTTATTAACCGATCGGCTGTGGTATTTATAAGTCTTGATAAGCCGATGAAGTGGAATGAAAGCGGAGAGTATATAGATTTGATATTTCTCTTGGCGATAGATATGAGTGAATCCGAAGAAACAAAGCAAACAATAATTAAGTTTTATAAATCTATCGTTGACTTCATGAAAGATGAACGAATATGTCAAAAATTGAGGATTTCGGAAGACAGCGATGAAATTTTAGAACTGTTTGAGATGTAATAGGAGGTGAAATCATGGTAAGCGTTAAGTACACTATCAAAAATGAAGAAGGTCTTCATGCAAGACCTGCCGCAGATTTCTGCAAAACAGCGGCACAGTTTAAGAGTAACATACAAGTTACTAAAGACGGTGAATCATTTGAGGCAAAAAGTATGCTGATGGTTCTATGCATAGGTGCCGTTAAAGGCGATGAAATAGAGCTTTCAGCAGAAGGCGAGGATGAAGAGGAAGCGATAGCTGCACTCATCGAAACACTTGATAGTGCAGTGTGATGAGCTGGGTTTGGAGTGAAGAATATGAAAATTTTAAAGGGCATAGCCGGAGCCTCCGGTATTGTTTGCGGAAAGATTTTGTATTTTGAAAAGAAAGCCGGAACGGCTGCGGATATAGATATAGACACCGCAGTTGAAATGTGCTTAAAAAAAGTTCGGGAAATGTATGCAAAAGCACTCTCTGACCTGGGTGAGGATAAGGCAAAGATATTCTCGGCATACGAAATGCTGTTAGAGGATCAGATGTTTATCGGACCCATAAAGGAGCAGATTGCCGCAGGAAGCACTCCTGAATGTGCGGTTACAGAGGTTTCCGAGAGTATGTCGGCAATCCTGATGAAAAAAGATAACGAGTATTTAAGACAGAGAGCAGATGATATTAGAAATATCGGAAGTATGCTTAAAGAAAGCCTCAGCGGTGCGGATAATGATTTCCAGTTCCCTGATGGTGATGAGAAATTCATTATAGCCGCAGAGGAATTAACTCCTGTCGATACGATGTTGTTCGACCATTCAAGACTGCTTGGTTTTGCAACAAGAGAAGGAGGAGCAACCTCACACACCGTGATTCTTGCGAAGTCATTGGGTATCCCTGCGATTGTCGGAGTTAAAGAGCTTGAGCTTGGAACAGCGTGTGAGATTGCGTATCTTGACGGTTACATAGGCGAATTGGTATTGGACCCCGATTCTGATACAAAGAGTGTATATGATAAGAAAGTGGTTGAAGAGCAGGAATTCATCAAGTCACTTGAAACGCTAAAGAATAGCGATGCGTTCACAAAGGACGGAGAAAGAATAAATGTTGCTGTTAACATCGGAAAGCCTTCGGATTTGAACGGAAGCGATGGCGAAAGGTTTGACGGTGTAGGCTTGTTCCGTTCAGAGTTCCTTTATTCATCGTCAAAGAAAAAACCGACTATTGCAGAGCAGGTCGAGGCGTATAAGTCAACTTTGGACGCTGTATATCCTCAATCGGTTACAATAAGAACGCTTGATATAGGCGGGGATAAGCAGCTTGATTATCTTGATATGCCGAAGGAGGAAAATCCGTTCCTGGGCAACAGAGGTATCAGATT
>JAXJPK010000126.1:0-3160 GCA_036311705.1 Clostridia bacterium | reverse complement strand
CATACGGATTTTCCATCTCGTTAAGCGAGGGCGAGCCATCGCCTATGCTCACAGAACCTGCCCTGCTTAAATGCCTCAATCAAATTATAATATTGCCTGTGATGAATTTCCGTCCTATCCCATTTTGTTGCATCAATATTAATAAATGACATTCCCGCAAAGCACGCAATCTGCAAAACGGCAACAATAATTGCCAAACACCGCTGATTTTTATTTTTCAAGTCGGTTGCATAATTATACACTGCAGACGAGGGGCGGAGGATGTATAAAAGCATTGCCAAAAGTACAATAAGCCCGACCCTTGCAAATGAAAACATCATCGGCACTTGCGGGTTGATAACAATATCGTCAAGATTAATTATCGTTCCGACAGAATTATCAAGCCCGATTGTGAGCGAATCGACTTCGCCGTTAAAGTGCAATCGTATATATTGGCTCGGCTCAACATAGGTGTTGATTGTCCTTTGCGGCACAGACAGCGGATATTCGTTACCCTCATCGGTTGCCGAAAGCTTAACAGAGGTGCTGTATCCCGTTTCGGGACTGATTTTAAGATAGTCGATTTTCGCACCGATACCGTCATATTCAAGATATGCGTGGCGTTTATACAGCCTGTATCGGTTATCGCCCAAGTCCGTAGCACCGTTTATAACGGACGGAGCAACGCTCACCCGTTCGGAGCGAAGCGAGCCCCAAAACTTGAAGTTGAACACAAAAATTTCACATATAACCGTAACGGCAAGGATAAGCAAAAATACCAAGCCTGCTTGCTTTTTCTTGTTTTCACATTTAAATTTAGATATAATCTTATTCATTTATACAGACCTTTTCATTAGTTCTTAATTTCTCGTCTTTTATAAGTCTTTTATATTCGTTTTCGCTTTGAATCAGCCTATGCTCAAAATCCTGCTTATTCTTTTGGATAAGCGTGGATAAAATCATACCCGAAAAATACGCCTGAATTGCGGCAAGTGCCACAAATCCGCATACGAACAGAGTCGGAATTTTCGGCACACTTCCCGTTTGGAAATATGTAACGAGAATTGGGATAAAGAACGCAAATGCGACTGCAAACAGCACAACAGCCAGTGCGGTAAAGAACTGCTTTGGCTTGTAGTCCTTATAAAGTCTTACGATGGTGCGTAAAACCTTCAACCCGTCCGAGTATGTGTTCAGCTTTGATTCGCTGCCCTCGGGGCGGTCACGGTATTCGATTATCACATTCTCAACGCTCATTTTCTTGTCAACGGCATGGATTGTCATTTCCGTTTCAATCTCAAACCCCTTTGACAGTACGGGGAAAGTCTTAACAAAATTATAGCTGAACGCTCTGTAGCCCGTCATAACATCCTTTATATCGTTTTCAAAAAGACGGTTGATTGACGAACGGACAAGCGAGTTACCCATATTATGAAACGGGCGTTTGTTCTCGGTGAAATAAGTTGATGAAAGTCTGTCGCCGACTACCATATCAATGCCGTCCTCAATAACCATTCGAGCCATTTCTTGTGCGTTTTCCGCCGGGTATGTATCGTCACCGTCAATCATAATATAGGCTTGGGCGTCAATCTCTCGGAACATACGGCGGATAACATTGCCCTTGCCCTGCATACGCTCTGTGCGGACTATCGCTCCCGCTCTTGCGGCAATCTCAGCAGTGTCATCATCGGAGTTATTGTCATAGACATAGATAACACTTTCGGGGATTGCCTTTTTCATATCATTTATTACTTTACCTATCGTCTTGCTCTCGTTGTAGCAAGGAATAAGCACCGCTATTTTATCCATTTTTTTCTCCTGTTACCGTATCAATTTAAATTAAAACCATACACAAGATAATTATATCACACAAAACGACAATTTTCAATAGTGATATATTATCCAATTAAATATAAATTTTTATGCAAAAACTATTGAATTATATGAAATTTTATGCTATAATTCAAATATAGTTTTTTTAAAAATGGAGGAATAATTATGAATAAAAAGTTTTTGGCAGTTGCATCAGCAGCAGTTATAGCATTTTCAACATTGCTTTCAGGCTGTGGCTCAAACGGTGCAGACAATAAGCTGACAATGGCTACAAATGCGGAGTTCCCCCCGTATGAATATATGGAGGACGGCAAGGTTGTAGGTATTGACGCTGAAATCGCACAGGCAATAGCAGACAAGCTTGGTATGGAGCTTGAAATCAACAACATCAACTTTGATGCTATCATTCCGGCTGTTCAGTCAGGCAAGGCAGATATGGGTGTTGCAGGTATGACAGTAACAGAGGACAGACTACAGAGTGTTGATTTTACAGATACATACACAACAACCAAGCAGGTTATCATCGTAAACGAGGAAAATCCGGCAGTTAACGGTGCAGACGACCTAAAGGGTAAAAAGATTGGCGTTCAGCTTGGAACGACAGGTGATATTTATGCATCAGATGAATCAGATGCGGTTGAGCGTTTTAACAAGGGTGCAGACGCTGTAATGGCTCTTACACAGAGAAAGGTTGATTGCGTTGTTATTGATGCACAGCCGGCAAAGGCGTATGTTGCAAAGAACGAGGGTCTGAAGATTCTTGAAGAGGATTTTGTTGTTGAGGAATACGCAATCGCTCTAAAGAAGGGCAACACAGAGCTTAAGGATAAAATCAATGCCGCTTTGAAGGAAATGAAAGAAGACGGCACACTTGATAACATAATCAAGAAGTACATAAAGGAATAATCAAATTTTCTAATTAAATGAATTGCAGAAAATGGGTTGTGCATCTTATTTATGCAACAACCCATTTTAATTAAACGAGGGATACTGTGAAAAAGAGAAATAAACTATTCATTGGCATCGGTGTTTTTGTGCTGGCTTTGGCTGTGGCAGTGCTATGGTGGAGAGTTGCACCTGCGGATAGTGAATTTAAATCAAGACTAATGCTCAACTTTGTGAAGGAAAGCCGTTGGAGGTACCTTACACTGGGCGTTTGCAATACAATCATAATAAGCTTTTTTGCTGTAGTGATTGGTATAGTTCTTGGATTTATAATCGCAATTTTAAGAAGCACATTCGATACAATTGAGAAAAAGAACATAGTAACAAATACACTAAATAGCATACTAAAGGCGTACTTGACGGTTATCCGAGGCACGCCCGCACTTATTCAGCTGCTTATAAT
>JAXJPK010000125.1:0-4275 GCA_036311705.1 Clostridia bacterium | reverse complement strand
GGCAGACCCTTAATGGTATAACAACCCGTGTCCTTGAGGGTATGGAGGATGTTTTAAGAAAAGAGAAACCGGATATTGTCCTTGTTCATGGTGATACATCTACAAGCTTTGTTGCGGCACTTGCAGCATTCTATGAACAGATAAAGGTTGGTCATGTTGAGGCGGGGTTGAGAACATATGATATATACAGTCCGTTCCCCGAGGAAATGAATCGCCAGTTGACGGGTAGAATTGCAAATTTGCATTTTTCACCGACACAGCGTAACTATGACAATTTAATAAAAGAGAATATCGACTCGGAAAAGATTTATATAACAGGTAATACCGTTATTGACGCTCTCAAAACTACAGTTAAAGATAACTATGAGTTTCAAAGTGAGTGCTTGAGGTCGCTTGATTTTGATAATAAGCGAGTTATAGTTGTAACAGCACACCGCCGTGAAAATCTCGGAAAACCACTTGAGGATATTTGTAATGCCATTTCGGAAATAGTTGACGAATATCCCGATACAGAGGTTGTATATCCCGTTCATCTTAATCCTGCAGTAAGAGAAACTGTATGGAGCATATTGGGAGATAAAGACAGAGTGTATCTGATTGACCCGCTTGATGTTATGGAGCTTCATAATGCAATTTCGAGAAGTTTTATGGTAATGACAGATTCGGGCGGCATACAGGAGGAGGCACCTGCGTTGGCGAAACCCGTCTTGGTTCTCCGTAAGGAAACGGAACGGCCTGAAGCTGTTGCGGCAGGCACTGTCAAGATTGCAGGTGTCGATAAAGATGTTATTAAAAATCTTGCAAAAGAGCTTTTGGATAATCAAGATGAATACAACAAGATGGCACACGCAGCAAACCCCTATGGTGACGGAGAGGCATCAAGGCGTATTTGCGAAGCAATTTTGTATGAATTTGGATTAAAAACAGAAAGACCGGACGAATTTTGAGAAAAATAAACATTTGTCATTATACAAGCATATAAAATACAGCGATAAAAATTGTAAAAGATAAAGGAGAAAATATAAGATGAAACTTGGAATAGTGGGCTTGCCGAATGTCGGTAAATCGACACTTTTTAATGCGATAACTCAGGCGGGTGCGGAGAGTGCAAACTATCCGTTCTGCACGATTGAGCCAAATGTCGGTATCGTGGATGTCCCCGATGAGAGAATTGACGAGCTTGCAAAATTGTATAATCCGAAAAAGGTCACAAGGGCATTTATAGAATTTGTAGATATTGCCGGACTTGTAAAGGGTGCATCAAAGGGCGAGGGGCTTGGAAATAAGTTTCTTGCATCAATTCGTGAGTGTGATGCTATTGTTCATGTTGTGCGTTGCTTTGAGGATACGAATATAACGCATGTTGATGGCTCGATTGACCCCGTCAGAGATATTGAAACAATCAATCTTGAGCTTATTTTCTCCGATATCGAGATGCTTGATAGAAAGATTGAAAGAACAAAGAAAGCTATGAAGGGCGACAAAACTCTTGCAGGCGAGCTTGCTTTATATGAGAGAGTCAAAGAAGCACTTGAGTCAGGAAAGCTTGCAAAATCTCTTGAATATACTGATGAAGAGCTTGCATTGATGAAAGATGTTTTCTTAATAACAATGAAGCCGGTAATATATGCGGCAAATGTTGCGGAGGATGACTTTGTAAAGGGAATAGAGAACAACGAATTACTCAACAGAGTAAAGGAATACGCAAAGAGTGAAAATTCGGAGGTTATGCCCGTATCTGCAAGAATTGAGGAGGAAATCTCCCAGCTTGAGCCCGAGGAAAGAGGGGCGTTTTTGGAGGAGCTTGGAATGTCTGAATCGGGTCTTGACAGACTTATTAAGGCGAGCTACTCACTTCTTGGGTTGATAAGTTACCTTACAGCAGGTGAGCCTGAGGTAAGAGCATGGACAATAACAAAGGGAACAAAAGCACCGCAGGCGGCAGGAAAAATACATTCGGATTTTGAGCGTGGATTTATCAGAGCCGAGGTCGTTCACTATGACGATTTGATGGAATGTAAAACAATGGCGGCGGCTAAAGAAAAAGGCCTTGTAAGAAGCGAAGGAAAGGATTATGTAATGAAGGACGGGGATATCGTCCTGTTCAGATTTAATGTGTGATGAGTAAAAAAGGGAGCGAAAACATTCATAAAGACCATCGCAAAAGAATGCGTAGTAAATTTGAGAAAATAGGCTTTGAGGGCTGGTCGGATTATGAAATACTTGAGTATTTGCTGTACAATGTCTATCGCCGTGGTGATACGAATGTTACAGCTCACCGATTGCTCGATTACAGTGCCAAAAGCTTTGTAACGCTTATGGAGAATACGAAAGACAGGCGTCTGGCAGATGATGTAATGAATGTTGGTGATGAAACAGTTCTATTTTTGCGTAGCATAAAGGAGTTTATCAAGTTTTATAAACTTGAAGAGCTAAAGTATAAGCCTGTGAAGCTATCTCGTGAAAATATTCGTGAGGTTATAAACATTATCGGGTTTTCAACAGATAAAGAAGACATTCTTATGATTTGTATGGATGAATATATGAATGTTAAGAATGTGGTTAATATAACCGAGAAAAGCGGTGCGAATTACGCAGGTTCAAGTGCAACTACGATAATTAACACCGCTTCGGCAAACAGAGCGAAATATGTTCTGCTTGTCCATAATCATCCTGACGGATGTAAAAGGGTATCTGTTGAGGATATGAATATGACTATTCGTGCCGATATGATATTGGATAATATGGGGATAAAGCTAATTGACCATATTATTGTCAGCGATGACGAATACATAAGTGTAAAGGTTACAGTTTTCAATATTGAGGAGGAAACCGGAAAGGGATGGGAGGAACAATATGAAAGCTATGTTGAATGAACTGATAGGTAAAATATCGATTGAAAAGCTGATAACGGCGTTAGTGTTGTTAGTGCTGTTGATAGTGATAAGCCGTGTTGCGGCGGGTATTTTTAAAAAGGTTATGTCAAAAACAAGAATGACCGAGAGTGTCAGCAGATTTGTGAACCAAGTTATAAAGTTTGTTTTGTATTTTATATCAATACTCATTGTATGCGACTTTATCGGTATCCCCGTAACATCGTTGGTGGCTCTGTTCAGTCTGTTTGGCTTGGCTATTTCGTTATCGGTGCAGAGTCTATTGGGAAACCTTATGAGCGGTATCTCCATCCTTATGCTTAAACCGTTTGATATAGGCGACTGTATTGAAACAGATGTCGTTGGAACAGTTAAGAATATAGGTCTGTTCTATACAGAGATTGTAACAGTTGACAACAAAAAAATCTATATTCCTAATGAAAAAGTAATAGCAAACCGTTTGATAAATTACACTTCAGAGGGAACGAGGAGATTAGACCTTGTGTTTAATGCCGGATATGACTGCGATACGGAAGCTGTTAAGGCAGCACTAAAGGAGGCTGTTGACAGTGTGCCGCAGATTATTAAAACAAAAGAGCCTGTTATAGGTATATCCGAATTTGGCGACAGTGCAATAATGTACAGTGTATGCGTGTGGGTTGAAGCAAAGGATTTTGTTACGGTAAAGCTTGAACTTATGGATGCTGTTTGGGATAGTTATAAGAAAAACGGCATAAGTATGGCATATAACAGACTTGAAGTAGAAATGGTAAATAATAAATAATTATGATTTTGCATTTTAGATGCGGAAAGGAAAGTGTATTTGTATGGATGAAGAAATTTTGAAAGCTTTTGAGCTTGATGATGAAGCAGGAACAAAAGAGGAAACACAGATTAATACAGGCAGTGAGGAAACAATAGGAAATGTAAAAATTTCTGTAGAAGTTGTTGCCAAGATTGCAGGAATAGCCGCAATGGAGATTGACGGTGTTTCGGGTATGCATACTTCGTTTGTGGGAGGCGTTGCACAGAAATTTGGTGCCAAAAAGAATCCTTCGCAGGGAGTTAAAGTTGATATTACAGATAACATGACCTGTATTGACCTATACCTGGTTGTGGATTACGGGGTTAAAATTCCCGAACTTGCATGGAGCGTTCAGGAAAGCGTTAAAGCAAGCGTGGAGGCTATGACAGGACTTGAAGTTGCAGCTGTTAATATTCATATTGAAGGTATTAATTTTCACAAAAGCGAAGAGGATACGCCTATAGAGGATGAATAATTTCAAGGGGCTGTTGCCTTTAGTGCAGACCGTTCAAAGACAATAAAGTGATATATGCAAGTAATATAAAGTCCCATATTATAACCATTTGTTGAAATCTGCAAGAAAAAATTGCAGATTTC
>JAXJPK010000124.1:0-5943 GCA_036311705.1 Clostridia bacterium | reverse complement strand
GTTCCAAACGCACGGCTAAGCATAACAAGAGCCTCGGCACGATTAATGTTCCAATCCTCGTGAAGCTCACCATCGCCGCCGTAGCCCTTGATGATGTCACTTCTTTCGACAGTCGGATTATAATCGTCTGCCGCCATAAGCAGCATATCCGCAACCTCGCCTCGTGTTGCGTAATTATCGGCGGCAAAAGCCGTATTTCCCAAAAGCATTGCCGCAGCTAAAATTGTTGTTATAAGTTTTTTTGATTTCATTATATTTCCCTCCTGAATTTTCCCATTTATCCCTTCCCCAATGATATGCAAATTGGGGGCATAAATCCGCACAACTCTCTTTATAATTTCTCCTTACTGCGGATTTCTCGGAATAATGATTGCCGCTATAATATACGCAATGATACCGCTGCCGCCAAAGGCACAAAACATAGCCCAACCCAAGCGGACAAGCGTAGGGTCAATATTAAAATACTCTGCTATTCCTCCGCATACACCGTCAATCATTCTGTTCTCGTTTGATTTATAAAGCCGTTTATCCATTGTCTGAAGTCTCCTTGTTATTCTTTCCTATGTACGAATGTTTATTATCTTGTTCTGATAGGATATCTTATTACGGTTTTCCATTTTTCGGGTCGCCTTTGCCTCGCACTGCGATATAGTTTGCACTTGGAACATCTACTATTTGCGGTTGGTTTTTCGCCATATAAAATTCTTTATATTCTTTTTTAAAATCAAATGCCATGTCGGTTACACCTCTGTTATTTTAAACTTTCTGCAAGTGCCAAAAACTTCTTTTCGCTTAATATTTCATTTGTCAAATATTCGCCGTTATAAAACAATGCATAATTCGTCCATACCGTAGGTGCTGATTGCGCCTTTTCCCAACTATCTATATGTATGCTTTTAAATGGGATTCCGTTTTGCCTTGCTTGCTCCTCAATAAGCGGAGCATATTTTTCGGTATATGGACAGCCTGCTGTGTAGTACAGAACAAAACCTTGCTCCGAGATATGCGGCTTTTTTGCCGATTCCTTGAATTTCGGCATCTCTGTATTTTCATCAAAGGGCAAATAGAGAAGCGTGTAATACGGTTCTGCGGTGTCTGCGACTTTAAACCCCTTGTACGCAAGATATTTCGGGTCGGACAGAAACGGCTTTTTCTTTGGTGAGGAAATCACCGTAATACCCTTTTTGCCCTTTTCCTTTGCATCATTTATACAAGCCTTGAGCAGTTCATTGGAGTATCCGTGTCCCTTTAGCGAGCCCGATACCCAAAAGCAGTTTATATGCATATATCCGTCCGCCTCAATCGGCGTCCACGCATACTCCGCAGGAATATATTCAATAAAGCATTTGCCCCGCTGTGCGGATTTTAAAAATACAAGTCCCTCGCTTATTCGCTCCTTAAGCCATGCTTTTTTTGATGCCACCTGCGGGTCTTTGTTGCTTGAAATGGCACAACAGATGTGCTCCTGTTCTAAATTTTCATGAGTTAATTTTATAAATTCCATAACGATTCTCCTTCGTTTTCCCGTATTATTGTTTCTATAAATTAAAAACTGCATTAAAAGTGTCTGACAAATTGGAATTTACAGAATCCCGGTTGTCATCATTTTTCGCCGTTAAGGTTTCATTATGTATATCATAAATAATCAGTCTGCTCAATTTTAATTCTCCTTTTTTTGGCATTTCATCAGCACAATCCGTAATTTACATATCATTGCAACACCGCTCTGCTCACTGTAATGAACCGGAATTGCGGTCAGAGCCCAAGGGGCTTTAATGCCCCTTATGCTTTTCCCGTTTCTTTTGCTGCTTCAGTTCAAACAAACGCTCTTCTTCCACTTGTTTTTTCTCACGGGTTTTCTTTTTGCGTTCTGTCTTAAACTGTTCTTGCTGTAATTTTAATGCCTGCTGTGATTTTGTCCCGATACCTGTATCAGACATCTGTTTTTTTTATCTCACGCTGCATTCTTTTTGGATTAATGTGTTTCTCCTTTACAGCAGCTTTAACAGCCGGGCTAAACTGCAAATCGTAATAGTGTTTTAAGACGAAAAGGAAAACCTCGTTATCTTTCGGCTCTGCACCAAAGGTAACCTTTGCTACTGACAATTTGCCGTCTTCAATTCTTTCAAAGACGCCAACCCAAAACGGATCTTCAAAAAACACCGACAACTTACCAACTATTTTGCCCATAAATATCCCTCCTTCAGCTTTACGAACAAAGAATGGACAACCCGGAGGGGCAGGTTACTTACCATACATAATATAGGACGGCCGGGCTACCTACCGGCTCTAGTACATTTTGTATTGTACATTGCGTTTTTATCTTTGTATATATAATCAAGCCATATGGCACGATTAACAAAATAATAATCCAATATTTCTTCAAATACCGATTTGTCATTTTATTTTTTATTTTCGCTTTACATACATTTCAAACAATAACCCAAAACCTGAAACGACTGAGAGAATTATTCCTGCCGTAAATACTCCGTTTAAGTCCGAAACATATCTGCTTATCTGGATTTTATTCAAAATCATAAAAAGCCCGACAACAAATGCAGCCGCCCAGATTGCCGCAATCATTTTATTTTTCGTTCCGATAATCTCCTTTTACAAAAGCTCTTTTCTTTGCAATGCGGGCATTTTAAATATCTTGTTGTCAGTGTATGTGCTCCCCAGACATACGCCCCAAGTGTAGGCTTGAACCTTTGTCCGCATTTCTTACACTCATAATCACCTGAATCAAAATCCATCAGTATCGCCGCTATAAGTGCTATGATAAATATAACACTGCTTAAAACCACAAGCAAAATTGACCAGTCAATAGGTAAAAACTCAAATAATGATGCACTTATCATAATCAAAACAAGAGATATAAGAAGTATGCATACCGATAAAAGAATCTTTGCTAAATTTTTCATTTAAAATCAGCTCCTTTTTCATATCTGACTGTCATCAGGCTTTGGCTTAAAGGTTATATTGAGTTCACCAACGCCGCCATCAATCTCAATACAGTTGCTGCCGCTTCCGTAAACCGAGTCATCACTCATTTTTTTGCCGTCAAGCCATGCCTCTCCAATACCCTTGTCAAGCTCTATTTTATAATCATTATCAGTGCCCATAAGTACAAGATTTGTTTCTCCTATACCATAATCAATACTGCTTTTACCACAAAGCTCACTTGTTAAATTAAGTTCGCCTACACCCATATCAATATCAGTATTGTTCAAGCGTCCGCCTCTGATTGTTACACTGCCGGCTCCTCCGTCAATTTCTGCATTATCTATTGCATCAAGCCGTTCTGCCTTTAATTCCCCCGCTCCAAGCTCAATAGAAAGCGAGTTTGCCAAAAGCTCATCAATTGTAACCGAGCCTGCTCCGGCACTTATATCTACATAATCAAAAAGTGTTCCTTCAGGTATGGTTAATATTACCTTCATACCGCCTGAATGATGGGCAAACAACGCTCTTTTCTCGTTTATTTTAAGAATATCTCCCTTTGATTCACATTCTAAATACTTGTGATTGGTTTCAACACCAAATTTTTCGCCTGTTTTTATATCAAGCTCTGCGGCACTTATATTTATACTAATACCTGTGAAACTGCTGTCAATAGTTTGCTCTGTCATACTGTCCGATGTGTTACCGCCTAAAAAATATGAAACGGAAAACAACGCACCGCATATACCTGTTATTATACTGACGCATAGGAATATCGCAAATGCCATTGCAAGATATTTGATGATTTTCTGTAATGTTGTCATTTTACATCAACTCCTCCGAAAATGCATGTACCGTTTAAGTAAATGGTATATTGGTTGTCATTTGAATTCTGATGCTTTTTATTGTCAATTCCTCCGAAAAGGGAATTTGAATTTACCTTGATGTTCACATTGTCGGGGAGAAAGATATCCGTTCCTCCGAAAATACAGCAAGCATTTATAACAGTATCTCCTTCAAAAATTGCATTCCTTAAATCGCACTTAATTCCGCCAAACACCGCAGTAAGCTCTGCCCCTTTAAATACTTCATTGTCAAAACGAATATCCTGTCCGGAAAAAGCAGCGAAACCCGTTTTATTATCATTGCCGTTTGCTTCAATGCTTTTAGTAAATCCCCTGTTTTTTCCGATGCTTGCGAGAATCATTTTTATTCCTATTACGGCTATTATAACAGGTGCTATAAGCTTCCATATAATATCAAAGTCCAAAATATTCTGACACACAAGCAGTAAAAATATTCCAATTAAAAGTCCTATTATATTTCCAGTTTTTTCATGACCGTTAAACAGCCCGACGAGGCTTGGAACAATAATAAACAGCGTCCACCAGCCATCGAAAAATATCTCTATGCTTGTTATTTCAAATGCGTTTAAAATCAACACAGCACTTACTGCAAGCAGTGCCAAACCCCATATAATACTATTAATTCTTTTCATATCTTTTACCCTCCTCAAATTCTTTTAAAGCGGCTTTCACAGCCGATTTAATAACAAAATAAGCAACAATGGAAATTACACCTAAAATTACCGCATACATAGTGATTAGTGCGAGCGTTCCCATAATGTTTTCCTCCTTTTTCTCTTTGTACTAATATTTTATTACATACAGCATAGATTTTATAGGCAGATTTTGCAGAAAAATGTGTCAGTATTATAGTTTCTCTCTATCCAAAAACTCCCGCCTGAACTGCGAAGGCGTAATGCCTTCCGTCTTTTTAAACACCTTTGTAAAAACTCTGTAATCACTGTAGCCTGCAAGCGTCGATATCTCGGTGACGGACAGTGCGGTTGAGAGCAGAAGCTTCTTTGCCTTTTCTATGCGTATATTTGTAAGATAAGCAAGAAATCCCACGCCAATTTCGTTTTTAAACAGCTGACTGATATACTGCGGATTTAAATGGAATGTATAAGCCAAAACCGAGAGGCTTATCTCCTCCGACAAATGCTCCTGCATATATCGTGTGATAGACGAAATAACTCGTTCCTCACTATTTTCGGAATTCTTATGCTCGCTTGTCTTGTTCTTATACATAGATATTTTCAGATTGTCGATACGGCTGCCGAATTCCTCGTAATTTACGGGCTTTAAAATATAATCCGTGATTTGCAGCCGCAGTGCCTGACGGCAATATGCAAAGTCACCATATCCCGATACAATTACATAGGCAATTTCGGGATGCTTAACTCGGCTTACCTCAATAACCTTTAACCCATTCATAATCGGAATATTTATGTCCATAATCACAATATCAGGGAGAAGCTTGTCAATTTGCCCCAATGCCTCTATGCCGTCCGCAGCCTCGCCTACTACCTCGCAGCCATGAGCTTCCCAGTCAAACAGACGCTTAAAGCCTTCTCTAATCATAATTTCATCGTCAACCAACAGTACCTTGAGCTTTCTCATTTATATTCCTCCCGCATGAGCGGCAACCGTATATGTGCGGTTACACCGCCGTCTGTATTCTCGTTATAGCTTAAGCCGAACTCCTTGCCGCACAAAAGCTTTATACGCTTTTGAACATTTAATATGCCAATACTTTCTGTCTTTGCTTTCTCTTTATCGTAATGCAGAAGCATTTCGTCAACCCTGTTTTTCACACCTTTACCAAAACCGCTGCCGTTATCCGATACCTCTATTTCAATGCAGTCTTGTTTTTGGTTTGATTTTTTAGCCGTTACGGTTACATTGCCTCTATAGCCTTTGTTTTTAAGTCCGTGAAGCAGACTGTTTTCAATAATGGGCTGAAGAATAAAATTCGGCACAAGTACATCGCTCAAATCGGGGTCAATATCGCAGTTATATTCAAGGCTCGGATAGCGGTAGCACATAAGTTCCATATACGTATCCGAAAGCTCTGTTTCGTCCTCAAGCATGGCCATTTGTTTGTCAACTTTAATGCTTAATCGGAAAAAGTCCGACAAACGCATAAGCAAATCGGCGG
>JAXJPK010000123.1:0-3636 GCA_036311705.1 Clostridia bacterium | reverse complement strand
TAAACTTTTATTAAATTTACTAAATATCGTGCGGTCTGACCGATTTGTCGACAGTCTGAAATCTGCAATTTTTTCTTGCAGACTTCAACAAATGGTTATAATATGGGGCTTCATTTTTATATTATACGCCTCGCTTATTGGGGTCCCATATAACCTTATGCATTTGGATTTGGAATCTAACATCCTTTAACAAAGGGTCCTTCATAAATTCCGCTATTACATCAGAAAGCTCAAAGCTTCCGAACACTACGCCCACAAATATATGCGGGGCTTTGTCTCCGTATTTCTCGATAACATCACGAGAAACACCGAGAGCGACAGATAAATCCTCTTCCGACCCGATAACAAGCTTTAATACATCATTTTCCCTTAAACTTTCGAAGTTTGAAAGTCGCATTGAATACATTTCACCACTCGACGGCAACTTGAAATCTATGGTGAAAAACATATTCTCGTTATTGCGTATTAAATCACGAAACGCAACAATATCACAAGAGCCGTTCGTTTCAATATTGACCTCGTAATCCATTTCACAAAGTCTGCTGACAAGCTTTACGGAATCGGGGAACAAAAGCGGCTCACCACCCGTCAGTGTTACTCGTCTGTAGTTTCTGTTCACGCATGACAATATTTCATTTATACCCATTTCCCGAATAGGCTTATCGCTGTACTGCTTTTCAACGGCATACATTGAATCGCAGTAGGAACAGCGGAGATTGCAGCCGAATGTACGAATAAAGGTACAAAGCTTGCCTGCACGAATACCCTCGCCGTCTATACTGTCAAAAATTTCAGAAATCAGCATTTCAATTCCCTTTCATATATGACGCAATGTTATCTGTACTTTCTTGAACATCTACCCTAAAACAATACGGTGCAAGACTGTCACATATATATTTCGCAAGATTTTCCGCAGTCGGGTTGAAATCTACAACATCGTTTATAACCTTATGGTCAAACTTGTCTTGAATTGCCTTTTTTATATGGGTAAAATCCATAACCATACCGTCCTCATTGAGTGTTTCAGCTCTTAAGTACACATCAATAATCCAGTTATGCCCATGCAGATTTGTACATTTTGATTCATAGCCTAATTCAAGACGATGTGCCGCCGAAATTTCAATCCTCTTTTTTACTTCATACATTTTTCTTCTCCATATATTTCATATATCCGTTTTTACGCAAATGACAAGCAGGGCAATTTCCGCACCCCTCGCCTATTATACCATTATAGCAAGTGAGGGTTTTTTTGTATATTATATCAATAACACCAAGCTTGTCCGCCATCTCCCAAGTCTGTGCCTTGTCAAGCCACATAAGCGGTGTGTGGATAACAAAATTATAATCCATTGCAAGATTTATTGTTACATTCAAGGATTTTATAAATATATCCCTGCAATCGGGATAGCCCGAAAAATCAGTTTCGCATACGCCCGTTACCAAATCTGTTATCCCATGCGTTTTTGCATATATTGCAGCATAGGATATAAACAGCAGGTTTCTGCCCTCAACAAAAGTATTGGGCGGTGCATCCTCGGGCTTTGTTTCCTCAACGGGTATATCCGCTCTTGTGAGCGAATTTGCCGAGAGCTGATTTATAATCGGTGTCGGGATTACCTCATATGCTATCCCCTCGGACTTGCATATATCCTTCGCACATTCAAGCTCCTTTTTGTGACGCTGACCATAGTCAAATCCCACAGCTGAAACATTTTCTTTACCAAATCGGTCAATCGCCCAATATAAGCAAGTTGTGCTGTCCTGACCGCCTGATAATATAACCAATGCTTTTCTCATTTTATATCCTATCTCCTTTTTACTCCGCATCAAACTACAGGCAGTGATGCAAACAGTCTTTCCTCTGCCATTTTTTCGTACTTTGTTCCTTTTTTTCCGTAATTGGCAAACGGATGAATTGATATTCCGCCTCGTGGCGTGAATATGCCCTTGACCTCCAGATATTTCGGGTCCATAAGCTTTACAAGGTCTTTCATAATTATGTTTACGCAATCCTCATGGAAATCGCCCCTATTTCTGAAGCTGAATAAATACAGTTTCAAGGATTTGGACTCGACCATTTTCATATCGGGAATATAATTTATCTTTATCTCCGCAAAATCGGGCTGCCCCGTTATTGGACATAAGCTGGTAAATTCGGGGCAATTAAATGTCACCATATAATCGTTATCGGGGTGCTTATTTATAAATGTTTCAAGCACTTCGGGGGCATAATCATCTCTATATACTGTTTTCTTATTGCCCAAAAGTGACAGACCCTCTGTTTCTTTTTCATTTCTCGGCATTATGTTTCAATCCTTTCATCGAAGCCATTTGAGTTTTTGTTCGGTTGCATGCCGCATAACCCGTTCAAGCTCTTCCCTGTCCTCGTTCAAGGCCGCCTGCTTCATGTTCTCAAGACAGTCTTGAAACTCCGTAATTCTATGAGCAAGATGCTTTTTATTCTCAACAAACAGCTCACTCCACATCTTTTCGTTTATAACTGCGATTCTTGTGCAGTCCTGCAAGCTGCCGCCTGCAAAAGAACTGCTTCGCTCAAGTAACGGATTATTGCAAAGTGCAACCGCCACAATATGCATTAGCTGTGATGTATAAGCAATAATCGAATCATGCTCCTCGGGTGTTGTGGTAACAACCTCCCTACAGCCTATATACTTTGCCATATCCCGTATTAATTGCACATTCTCCGGTTTATTCGTGCTGTCAGGAGTCAGGATATACGGTGCATTATCGAACAAGGTATCCGTTGAGCTTTTGTAGCCGCCAACTTCACGCCCTGCCATTGGATGGCCGCCGATAAAATCAACGGTGTCGGGCAGAATTTTTTTCATTTCGTTTATGATAAATCCCTTAACGCCCGTAACATCGGTTATGACGGCACCACTTTTAATTTTATCAAGATTATCACGGACAAAATCAACATTTAACTGCGGATATAGACACATTATTATTATATCCGCATTCGCCATAGCCTCACCCGGTGTATCACAAGCTGAGTCGATTACGCCATCAGCCAAAGCCAAGTCAAGACTTTCTCTCGTCCTATTATATGCCGCTATTTCACAATCGTAAAAGCCTCTCAATCGTCTTGCCATAGAGCCGCCGATAAGTCCCAATCCAATAATTGCTATCTTCATTTTATTCTCCAATCAAGTTATTTCCCCAAAGCACGGTCAATATCAGCTATAATATCATCGGCATTTTCTATACCTACGCTAAACCTTACCAAGTCGGGACTAACACCACATTCAACAAGCTGTTCATCAGTAAGCTGACGATGAGTTGAGCTTGCAGGATGCAATGCACAAGTTCTTGCATCGGCAACATGAGTAACGATAGCCGCAAGCTCCAGGCTGTCAAGGAATTTAACAGCCTTTTCTCTGCCGCCCTTTACTCCGAACGATACAACACCGCTTGCACCGTTTTTCAAGTATTTCTTAACAAGCGGATAATACTTGTTTGATTCAAGCCCGGGATAGTTCACCCATGCTATTCTGTCGTCTGCCTCAAGAAACTTTGCAACCTTTAAAGCGTTGTTGCTGTGCTGCGGCATTCTTAAATGAAGTGTTTCTGTGCCGAGATTAAGCAAAAATGCGTTCATAGGAGCAGGCGTCATAC
>JAXJPK010000122.1:0-4722 GCA_036311705.1 Clostridia bacterium | reverse complement strand
CTTCAGCGTATAGACAAAATGTCTACACGCTGTCAGACTTCGAGAAATTGAGGCAGATTTTGCGGAAATAAATTCGTAGGCGTACGATGGTACGGTAGAGTTTATTTCCGCGAAAAGCACACAACAAAGGCATTCCTCGATGGAATGCCTTTGTTAATTATCGCAAGCCGCTTACTTTAAACTTTTATTAAATTTACTAAATATCGTGCGGTCTGACCGATTTGTCGACAGCCCTGTTTTTGGTTTATAATACTATCATAACGCAGAGCGGCACTGTGATAAGTGAAATCAGCGTTGATATGAATATCGCTCGTGCGGCAAGCTCGTGGTCGCCACCGTATGTGTTGGCAAATAATACAGCACTGTTAGCAACGGGCATTGCCGTAAGAATGTATGTGATGATGAGCAATAGCTCATTCTTAATAACCAATGTGAATGGTATCCACAACAGCAGAGGGATTATAAGCTGTTTTATAATTGCCCAGGGGTATAATCTCCAATCCCCGAATATTGACTTCACATCCATTTTTGCGAGAGTGCAACCGATTATAAGCATCGCAGACGGTGATGTTATGGAGCCGACCGCCTCAACAGTATCGCATATCATTGCGGGCGGCTTGATGTTCAAGAAATACACGACAATCGAGAGTGCCGCAACGATTATTCCCGGTGTGCATAAAAGCTTGGGGTCAAATTTTGACTTGTTATTTTGGTCTTTGTTCATCAGCCAGACGCCCAAAGAAAAAATTGAAAGGTTGAATATAAGATTAAATATTGCCGTGTAGAAAGTCCCCACAGCCCCCGCAATAGCGGCGATTACCGGGAATCCCATAAATCCGACATTTGAGTATGTGTTCATATAAGTATATAGTCCAACCTGGTTTTTCTTTACTCTGAACAGCTTTGCAAGCATTAATCCTATAACAGGTAACAGAATAAAGAACAGTATTGATGATACCGCAAAAGCCGTCAGAACATCACCGAGTGCCTGCCGTTCAGTGAGATTAAGCACTGATGATAAAATCATTGCAGGCATTGTAACATCAAGAATAAGTCGGCTGAATTTCTTAACGAAGTGGTCATCAATTACTTTGAGCTTAAATATTATATATCCCAAAAACATCATCAGGAAAAGCTCAATCATTTTTGTCGCAAGTATTGTAATATCCATTTTAAACATCCCTGTATATTAGTATTTTTCCATCTTTGAAAGCATATCTTTAACGATTGCGTAACCGTAGTATAAATCAGGGCACCATCTACCGCCCAAATCCTCTACATACTTGACCTTACCTGCCCACGCAAGGCTCTTGACGGAGTTGTATCTGCCGTGAACCTCGCCGATAGGCTCTACCCCTACATATGCACTCATATGGTTGAAATGCCCTCTTACGCCGTCCTCACGAGTTTCAAAGGTTTCGTGATCTTCGGTTGCGTCATTCACAGCACCATATTTTTTAATGCCGGCGAAGTTGTTCATCTCGGGCAATACTCTGCCGCCGTATTTGCCATAGCCTGTTTCTTTTGCTGCTTGGGCATAAAGAACTTCGGGGCGTATGCCCATCAGTTCGCCGTATTTCCAATAATATTGTGCGGCATCAATGAACAAGTCGGCGGCGTCATTTGCTTTTGCCCATTCGATAGCAGACTCCATACTTATTTGTGATTCGCCCAAAATGGGGGTGTTAGTTTCAGGAACACCTAAATCAAGTCTTGATAAGGTTATATTGCCTTTGTTCTTTTCAAGCACTCTGTATAGAAATGCACAGACTTCCGCTCTTTTTAGATTATCTTTCGGACGCAAATAATAATCTGTGCCACGATAGTATGCACGCTCCACCGCTATTGAGAGAAGTGTTTTATACTTCGTTGAAACCTCGTCCGCATCGTAAAAATTATCACTTAATATCCGCAGATTGCACAGATATGACGGCTTTAGGCCGGATGCAAGAACGAGTGTTGATGCAAATTCCTCACGGCTGACTTTTTCATTGCCCTTAAAATTCGTTCCCGGAGCCGTCATATACGGTTTTAACGAATTAGCATAGTTATAGTACCAATCATTTGGCGATATATCACTGAATTCGTCTTCTGATGAACTCTCAAGATTAAATGCTTCTGTAAGCATTTTCGCCATTTCTGCACGAGTGAGTGTACCACCGGGGTTAAGGTTACCGTTCTCGTCGCCCGTCATTATATTATTTTTTCTGCAATATTCAATTTCTGTTTTTGCCCATGAATAATCCTCTGCTGCACACGCTGTTATAGCAGATGAAACAGACAAGACAGTAAGAATAATCGCAGCTGCTGTTTTCTTTATAATGTTAATCATCTCCTTTATAAGAGTATATGCCTGTTTTGGTAATAAATTAACATAAAAAAGTATAGCACGATTGGCGGATTTTGTCAAGCAATATTGGGTATCGGGTATAAATGTAAAGTTTATTTGTAATAATAAATAAAAAATGGTTTAAGGGAGAAAATTTATGATTAAGAATATACTTGGCGGACTAAAGCGAAATAGGGACTCTTTTATACTTTACGCTCATCTTTCGGGTGATGTGAAAGAGCTTTCGGAGGTAAAAGATGATGTGTTCAGTGGCGGCATACTTGGTAAGGGAGTTGCAATAGAGCCGAAAGAAGGTGTTTTATACTCGCCATGCGGCGGAGTTATAGACAGTGTATTTGATACAAAGCACGCAATTAATATACTATCGGATTTTGGTTGCGAAATTTTACTCCATATCGGGATAGATACGGTGAACTTAAAGGGTAAAGGGTTTGAAGTTAAGGTTAAAGCGAAGGACAGGGTAAATAAAGGCGATGTGCTATGTGTTTTTGATATGGATACAATAAAATCAGCAGGGCTTGACACGATAACGCCTATGGTGATATGCAACAGCGACGAATACGGCAGTGTGGAAATACTACCTAAAAACAGCGTAAAAGCAGGCGATGCAATTATGCGTGTAACAAAATAAAAACATATGTGTGCATTTAGGTGATGTAAAAAACAGCACCTATTATACGCCGTCAAACAGACGAAAACCGCCCTCATAGCTTTGCTATTCGGCGGTTTTCTCCGTTTTGCATTATTTTTTCTTTGTTTTAACCTTTGTTTAACTTTCGGATGATAATATAACATCAGAATAAATAATAGCGGAGGTACAATGCTATGAAGAAAAAATATAAAATTATACTTGATGTTTTAATGCTGTTGTTAACGCTAACGCTTTTTAGTAAACAACTGATAAGTATGAATTATCACGAGGTTGCGGGGTTGTTGTTAATCGGCATTATTGTTTTGCATATTTGTGTTAACATCAAAACAGTAGTTGCTATGAGCAAAAAATTTATTAAAGTTCCGTTACATATTAAATATGGGTGTGACGGAGGATATGTAAAAATTTCTGCATCAAAGAATGGCAACTCAACCGAGATAATCGTTAAAGATAACGGAATAGGAATAGATAGAGAGCATATTGATAAAATATGGGGACGATTTTATAGGATTGACGATGTTCGAAATGACGAATACGGAAGCTGTGGGCTGGGACTTGCTATGGTAAAGAGCATCATAAATCTTCATGGCGGTAAAATTTCGGTAACGAGCGAGCTTGGGCAGGGCAGTGAATTTAGAATAGAACTATAATAGAAAAAACTTCGCAGCAATTTGTATGCTGCGAAGTTTTTTTAAAAATGGTGACTCGTGCGGGAATCGAACCCGCGTTGCCGGCGTGAGAGGCCGGAGTCTTAACCGCTTGACCAACGAGCCATTGACCGAAGTACCTGTCCATTATAGCATAAGAAACCACATTTGTCAACACTTTTTTTGAAAAAATTTATTTTTTTGCACTATAACACTTGAAAATGATAACGAAATATGGTATAATCAATACATTATTTTTGTTTATAAATAGTATGTATATAGAAGGAGTGTTTTCCATGTCAGGTCATTCAAAATGGAGTACAATTAAGAGAAAGAAAGGTGCAAATGATGCACAGCGTGCTAAGATATTCACAAAGATTGCACGAGAAATTATAGTTGCTGTTAAGGCGGGCGGCCCCGATCCTGCAAACAACGCAAGCCTGAAGGATGTTATTGCAAAGGCTCGTTCAAACAATATGCCTAACGATAATATCAACAGAACAATTAAGAAAGCCGCAGGCGAAACGGGCGGTGCGGATTACGAGGCAATCACATATGAGGGATACGGACCGAATGGTGTTGCTGTAATAGTTGAAACACTAACAGATAACAGAAACAGAACTGCTGCTGATGTGCGTGCTGCATTCTCAAAATACGGCGGTAATATGGGTACAACAGGCTGTGTTAGCTTTATGTTCGACAATAAGGGTATAATCATTATTGAAGACGAGGATGGCGAGATTGACGAGGACGAGGTTACAATGGATGCACTTGAGGCAGGTGCCGTTGATGTCAATATCGAGGACGGTATAATCGAAATCGAAACGGAGCCGCTTGAGGTGGGTGCTGTTAGAGAGGCTCTTGAGGGAAAATACACAATTGCGTCGGCTCAGGCAACACAGGTGCCGCAGACAACAACTACATTGACAGATGAAAAGCAGATAGCAAATATGCGTAAAATGCTTGATACGCTTGAGGACCATGACGATGTGCAGGAAGTATATCATTCATGGGATGAACCTGAGGAATAAATATTGTATGGAGTGGGGCTGTTGCATTTAGCGCAGATCGTT
>JAXJPK010000121.1:0-2646 GCA_036311705.1 Clostridia bacterium | reverse complement strand
TTCTGCAATAGTCCCATCATAAGTTGAAATTGTATTGATATGCCATTTTCATTTCTATATATATCATCAATTTTAATACCATTTTTCAAGGCCAATTCCCGAAGTTTTTTTGATAATTCTTTTATTATTTCGGTTCTTGTACAAATTGTATTTTCAAATCTTATGCAAGCATCAATCAAAAGTGCAACTTCGTGTTTTGTCCAAGGTATGCGAATTGCTATATTATAACAGCTCCACCAATATATATTTTAAAGTATGTAATTCTTCTTTTGTTAAGGTGATTCCCTTACCCATTTTTTGATGGTCTTCGATTTGTTGTACGAAAAGCAGGACAGTCGGAATACAATTTGAAGAAAATGTATTGTTGTCCAAGCATGTCGTAAGTTGTACGAACACTTTTTCTAAATTTCCGCCCACATAATCGCATTATCAATACGCTCTGTGAGCTCGTTAAACTGTCTTTCGGACAGATATGTTTTTACTTCTTTTAAATCTATTGTTTTTAACTTTTCTGCAATATCCGTATGTTGCTTTATAAATCTTTCGCAAAGGTCATCAAGAGGAAGCGAGGCGGAATTGCCCATTGTTGTTCTTGTAAGCCCTAAAAAGCCTTCCTGAAATGCTACATTATGGTCATAGCAAGGTGATGAAGATTTCAGCTCAAAGGTTTTACTGTCATAAAGCAGACCGTAATTGTCATCGTGCAAATCGGGATTTGCAATAATGTAATTAAAAATAAACATTCTCTGCAAGCCTTTGATTATGTCTGCGTTTTTGCTATCTTTTGCTAAAACATTGTATATCTCATCTGTTGTATCAAAATATGTTTTAAGCTCACTTGCGTGAACAAGTGATGTATCATAATCGGTAAAGATTTTGATTTTTACATATTCATTTTCTAACGCAACCTCTGCAACATCAACACCAAGCTGTTTGCCGATAAGGTATGCCGGATATTCTAAAATCGCATCTTTTTTGAGCTTATAAATATATCCGCCGAATACTGCTTTGGGGAAGTAGCCCTTTGTTGTAAAAAGGGATGTAAAGCCTTTTAAAAGGTCATCAGTTTCTTTTATTTCTCCCGTCAACGCAACATTGTTAAGTGCGATATTATCATCACGCAGTTTTTTTAATTCGCTCCAATCTGCAACAGTATCTCTCGTTTTTATCCAAAAGTTATCGGTAAAGGATATGCCGGAGCTGTCTTTTATAATTTTATCTCTGTCCCTGCCGACCTTGCGTGCAATATATACAACATTCATATAGGTTCGGCTGAGATTGTTCACTCTGTCCGATAACCATTCAAAAACAGAAACGGCAGAAAGCTTTTCTTTATCTCTCAAGCCAAACGGCAAAAGATTTTTATTATAAATTTTGATTTCGTCTGTTTCCCGGTTAAATTCAAGAACAGGCGTGTCCTCGTGCATTATTGTATATCGTTTAACCTTTTCTTTTATCGGCTCATTGATTGTTGCAATCACAAAATGCACCTCCTAAACTTTCTGTATTTTTACTTCAATTCTTCCGTCTTAAAGGTTGTATATCCCTCATAATAATAACTATGGTCTATGCCTTTCATATACACCTCACGGCTTTCCGTTTCATCAGTCAAGGCATTTTTCAGGATATGCTTAATTTCGATATCCTTAATGGGACTTCTTTCCATTGCAAGCAGATAATCTTCTTTATCAATCAGACTCCAATCCACAACCTTGCCAAGCTCTTTTTTTAAAATCAAATCAAGCCATATTCGTGTTGCTCTGCCGTTACCTTCACGGAAAGGGTGAGCAATGTTCATTTCGACATATTTCTCAACGATTTCATCGAATGTGGACTGAGGCATTTTGTCGATATTATCAAGTGCCGCTTTTAAATACATAAGCGGTGCAAATCTGAAGTTACCTTTTGAAATGTTTACTTCTCTTATTTTTCCTGCAAAATCATAAATTTCATCAAATAAATATTTATGAATAAGTGAAAGAGTTTCAAATGTTCCTGCACACAAGGTATCAAGATAGCCTGATTCAAACATTTCAAGAGCTTTTTTCTTGCTGATTTTTTCTTCCTTACGAGCAAGGTCGGCAGAGCTTTCGATGCCTAATTTATTTTTGAGTGCCATATAAACACCTCCGTTATAACAACTCTTTTGCTCTATCCTGTATCATCTTTTCAAGCATTTTTAAGCGCTTCTCGGGCAAGTTATATCTGGGATTTTTCTTAAACTTAAATTCAAGCAGTTTTCTAAGCCCCTCACGATGTTTTTGTGTTAGAACAGTTTTAGCAGTTCCTATAAAATCATCATATACGCAAGGTAACAATGTATCTGCATAAGCCTTTAATGCTTTATCATTTTCTAAATCGTCTCGTCCTGCAAAGTTTAAGAGTGCATTTCCGTGGTCGAACAAAGGAGCAGGAGCAACAATTTTGTTTGTTTTATTATCAATGATAAAACCAAAGTTACCGAAATGTCTATCTGTATTCATAATGATTGCATCAAGCACGAGCATATCATTTAATGCTTCAACAAATTCATTGCCGAGCTTTTCGTAGTATTCTATAACTGCGGTCATTCCGCCTGATGTTACAATTCTACCTACGGGCAGGAAAGAATAATCTTTTGATGTAAAAAGCTCACAAGTAGAACAC
>JAXJPK010000120.1:0-2028 GCA_036311705.1 Clostridia bacterium | reverse complement strand
CCAGACAGAGCTACCCGATACATGGCTTGAGCATGGTAACGCATGGGAGGTTCCCCGCCCTGAGGAGGCAGTTAAGGTTTCATTCGGCGGCGAGGTAAACACATATTGGGAAAACGGACAGATGAAGGTCGGTTACAAAAACGAGAGAACTGTTCTTGCCGTTCCGTATGATGTACCGCTTTGCGGATATGACTCAAAGATTATAAACAAGTTGAGATTGTGGGGTGCACAGTCATCAACAGACTTTAATATGCACGCCTTCAATGCAGGTGATTATTCAAGGGCAATCGAGGAAAAAGAGCTTGCAAGCGTTATTTCAAAGGTACTTTACCCCGAGGATAACCACACAGAGGGTAAGGAGCTGCGTTTGAAGCAGCAGTATTTCTTGGTTTCTGCAACATTACAGTGGATACTAAAGGAGTTTGAACAGCGTAACGGTAACGATTGGTCAAAGCTTCCTGACAAGATTGTTATCCACATCAACGATACTCATCCGACAATGGCAATCCCCGAAATGATGCGTATTTTGATGGACGAAAAGGGACTTGGCTGGGAACAAGCATGGGAAATCGTAACTCATGTGTTTGCATATACAAACCATACGGTTATGAGCGAGGCTCTTGAGAAGTGGCCGCAGGATATGTTCCGCAGAGTTGTTCCGAGATTATATATGATTTTAGAGGAAATGAACCGCCGCTTGATGGAAAAGGTTCAGGCGTTCTATCCGGGCGATAAGGGTAAGCATGACTATATGGCAATTCTTGCAAACGGTCAGGTTTCAATGGCTAACACTTGTCTTGCAAGCGTGTTTGCGGTAAATGGTGTATCAAAGCTTCACACAGATATTTTGAAGCAGGATATATTCAGGGATTACTATATGATGGATAAAGACCGTTTCCATGCTATCACAAACGGTATAACCTTCAGAAGATGGATAGCAAACTGTAACCCCGAGCTTACAAAGCTTATCGACGAAACAATCGGTAAGGGCTGGCTAAAGGATGCCGACAAGCTTCAGGGACTTACAAAGTTTGCCTCAAATAAGGAATTCCAGAAAAAGTATGACGCAATAAAGCGTGCCAATAAAGAGATGGTTGCAGATTACATCTGGGAGCATAACGGCGTAAAGGTTAACCCTGAATCAATATTCGATATTCAGTGTAAGCGTTTGCACGAATACAAGCGTCAGATGATGAACATACTTCACATCATTGTTGAGTATAACAGGATTTTGACAGACCCCGAATACGCAAAGAATTATTATCCGAAAACATATATATTTGGTGCAAAAGCCGCACCCGGATATAAGCGTGCAAAGCTAATAATCAAGCTTATCAACGCTGTTGGCGACTTGGTAAACAACGATGCAAGAATAAACGACAAGATTAAGGTTATATTTATCGAGAACTACGGCGTATCAATCGCTGAAAAGCTCGTTACTGCCGCAGATGTTTCGGAGCAGATTTCAACAGCGGGTAAGGAAGCGTCGGGCACAGGTAATATGAAGTTTATGCTTAACGGTGCTGTTACAATCGGTACTATGGACGGTGCAAATGTCGAAATGTATGAGCAGGTAGGCGAGGATAATATTTATATATTCGGTTTGCGTTCGGACGAAGTAGATGCAAGACTGCGTATTATGGGTAATGACGAGGTTAAGAATATCTATGCTACAAACGGATATTTAAGAGGTGCTCTTGACCAGCTTATTAACGGCAGCATCTGCCCCGAAAACACGAACCTGTTTATGGATTTGTATAACACATTGTTGTTCGGTGACTACGGTTATGCCGACACATATATGGTATTGCGTGACTTCGAGTCGTATATGCAGACTCAGGAGCAGATTTCAAGAGATTATCAAGACAGAGAAAAATGGATTGCAAAGCAGATTATGAACACAGCAATGGCAGGATTTTTCTCATCAGACCGTACAATTAACGAGTATAATGATAAGATTTGGCATCTTACTCCCATAAAATAAATTCAAAGGGGGTGTTGCGTTAGCAGCACCCCCCTTGTGGGGCT
>JAXJPK010000119.1:0-3316 GCA_036311705.1 Clostridia bacterium | reverse complement strand
GTAACATACATCTTTGAAAAGACGGTAGATATGACAGATAAGACACTATCAGAGATTTATGAATTTTTAGGGTATTAAAGGAGAACTAAAAATGGCAGAAGCAGGATTAGACATATCTACAATGGTTCCGACAGAATATGAATACTTTGTCGGTTGGATTGCACGCACCGTTGAGAATTATTTCAAAAATCCGGATGTGCAAAGGCGTTTTGAGGAGTGGCAGAAAAATGAGGGGAAGGAGGGATAATCATGCTCCCGGAAATAATATATTGCCTATTGATTCTTACGATACTCATAAGAATAATGCGGCGAGATGAAAAAGAGCGTTTGCAAGCTCGCATAAAGTTTTGTCGAAAAGAATTCTCTGATAGCATAGCTGAGTGCGGCGAACGATTGCGGCGTGATGACGCGATTCGCAAAATACTCGAATCAAGAAATAAAAAGAGTTCTGTTCAGCCCATCCGCAAAGCTTGCGGTTTGTTCAGTGACAGTGATGCACAAAAATTACTAAAATAAAAAGGCACCCTCGTCAAAGGGTGCCGGGGTGTGTGATACACACCGAAAGAAAACCACCTTTATTGTATCACACACCTCAATATTTGTCAAGAGGTGATAGAAATGGATAAAACAGCCAAAAGGCTGAAACAACGGCGAAAGCATGAAGCCGCCGTAAAGAAACGAGAATTTGAGGATTCAATAATAAATCGTTTCTCTCAAATTTGTAAAGAGAAGGGTTTGCCATTTAAACACAGCAGAGACAAAATTCTTGCGGCGTATCGTGGCGTAGAGGTTGAGAGCATAAGACAGGCAATGATTACAAGCATAGCTTGCACACTTTGTACTTTGCATCGAGAGTATGGTTTCGGCAAAACGCGACTATATCGCATGGCAGTAGAGTTCACCGTGCGAATCGGAAATGTCGGGCAGGCAGAAAGGCAAATCAGTCAAATGTCAGAAGAGTTGTTGCTTGATGTTAAACTCGACTGTGATTCAGAGTTTTCGGATTTCAAAGTGCCTAAATCAGTCAAGAACTATCACGAGGCTGTGGCAGTCATTCAATCTGTGCGAAACACACTTCCGATAGTAATGTACTCTGTATATTATCAGTTAGGCTTTAAGCGAAAGCGAATGGCAAAGGTATATAAAAAGACCTGTGAGCTAATAAAGCGAGCGATTTTATTCAGCTGTTTAGATGCGTATCTGAAGGAGCTTGAAAATGTCGGGCTCAAAATTGACGAGCGAGGTCGATTTATCGCACGCGGCAAAGCTATAGAGAAAGAACATAACAAATATTTAAAGAGAACCGGAGGATTTAAAAATGGTAAGAACAGTATCAGAAATTTTAGCTAACCGATATTTAATCGATAATATAAACGACAGTCACTACACGGCCCCGGATGACACGGACATGATGCATTGTGCAAATTGCGGCGAGCCGATAGGCTATCGGGACACATATTTCAAATTTGAAAATGAGGGCTACTGCGGCAGATGCGAATGGTATGTAAGGGACTTGATTGACAGATTTGCCGCAGAACTTGTAGGATTTCATTTAAGCGACAACGCACTTGATGCTATTATTGACGATTGCGAAGGCGAGTGGGGGATATTATGAAAATCGGAGCAGACGAGATTGCACGGCGTTATCCGAACGGAGCTACAGTCGAGATTGTGGCATATAAGTCACAGCCTGAACACATATTATCATCATCCAAAGGAACAGTGTTGAAAGTAGATGATTCAGGCGGCATTTATATTGAGATTAGCTCTGGCAGTATAATCCGTGCCGTGTACGGGATTGACTATGTTAAGAGAATGATTGAAGGAGCAAGACGATGAATGAATTATCAGTATATAAACAAATGACGCAGGGAGCAAATGAGTGCTTGGCTGTTTTAAAGCGTGAAATAAACTTAAAAAGTAACTGCACGCCGTTCGCCATCAAGCTCATAACTTCGCTTAATACATTAACTTTAAAGACACAGCAGCAGGAGCTTGATGCGGCAAATACTCTACTTTCGGGATTGCAGACACTGTCGCAAGGCGGAATTATGGCAGAGGACTATGACAAGATTGATTTTGTTAAACGGGGCAATACGATTGTCCCGTCAGCAAGAGTTGAAGCATTTTTGAGAGCGGCTGCACGAAAAGGCTACAGAATAACAGATACAATAGTTGCCGTGCCTAAAGAGGATAGAGATACAACATATTTTAAAGAAAATTTCTATAACGGCGACATCATCTATACGCTTGAGGACAGACGGATAAACCCCGATAGAGAAATCACGCCGGAGCGGCTTATCTCGGGTTATTTCGATAAATTCATCTGTCGACTTGATGTGCATGATATTGCCAAAAATACAAGACTTGCAATGACAGTCAGCGAAATCAGCAACAAAGAACTGTTAACAATCGCATCTGCGAGCGAACAGGGCTTGTATAAATCTCGTTGGGTGGAATATACAACACAGCAAGGCTATACGAAAAAGCGTAAAGAAATCACAAATGAGCTCAACGACCCGGCGGCATTTTGGATTAAATGGTGCGGAGAAATGACCTATAAGACAATAATCCGCAGAGCGTTAAAGCGTATCAAAGAAGTATTGCCGGAGCTTTCAGATTCAATATATGCATTCGAGCAAGACGAAGTAATAAATCAAGAGCCGTCACAGGAGCCGGAGCCTTTATATATTGAATGTCCGCAAATTAATAGTGATGTTGACATTAACAATCTCACTGATGAACAGATTGCCGATTGTAAAGAAATGTATGATTTATTCTGTGCAAATCCCAAGCTCGCCGAGGAAAAGCTGTGCGATATACGATTTGCGTTCGATATGGAGCATAAATCCGTGCAGGAAGTAATCAATCTTGAATACGCATCTATTGCCGCACTATCAAAATCCAAGTCCAAATGGGCAGAAATCAGGAGGTATTTTGAGAATGAGGCAAGTTAAAGTAAAGCAAGGCACTCTCGATTGGGAGAAACTCCGCGAGCGTCGAATTGGCTCGAGCGAGATATATGATATTGTCAGATATTACGCTACAGATACGGAGCTTCAGAACTGCGGCATAAACGCCGAGGATTTCAGGGCTGAAAAGCCATTCACAACCGTGTGGGCATTATATCATAAAATGCTTGATGACGGTCTGTATAATCGTGCATCAGTAGCGGCAGAGGATGCGGAGTATGGTCATGCCGCAGAGCCGTATGGCGTGTATCTGTTACAAAAGAGCAGAGAACATAAAATCACGCCGGGAAAAGTATTTATATCAGATAGGCTTATAGCCAGTCTTGACGCATCCGGGATAGCTG
>JAXJPK010000118.1:0-2627 GCA_036311705.1 Clostridia bacterium | reverse complement strand
TTCCGTGCAATGCCCATATGTCTGGCGATAGGTGCCGCCGGAGGAGCCGCCGCCGCACTCTCAGTCAAAGAAAACAAAAAGCTTCGCGATGTTGAACCGCAGAAGATACAACAGCTTTTAAGTTAATGATATGCAAATAATGTCTTTAATCTTTTGGAAACAGGGCAGAGGAGGGGATTTATTTCCTCTGTCCGTTGTACCAAATATATGCCTGTTTGTTTAACAATAGATGGGTAATAGGTAAACTATAATACTTTTTATCGTGCCATATCAAAACGGTATCCCGTTTTGATATGGCATATATTTTCTGATTAATGCCGGAAAGTCTGCCTTGTATTTACTCATTTCCACACCATTCCTCTTTAGTAATATAGGTGAAATGCTCGGTTCTTACATCGCCCATTAATACGCATGGTTTGTTTTTCTCGGTATGATGATATTTAAATCCGCATTTTTCCTGGCATCGTTTTGATTTTTCGTTACCGTCGTAATAGCCGCACCACATTGCAGTACAGCCCAAATTCTCAAAGGCGTGTTTCTGCAATGCCTTTACAGCTTCGGGAATATATCCGTTGCCCCAAAATGGAACACCAATCCAATAACCAATCTCAATTTCAGTATCACTTGTATAAGTGTGAGACTGTGCCGGTGGAATCAATCCTATGCTGCCGATAGCATGATTATCCTCTTTTAAGCAAACCGCATATGTTTCGTTTGCTGATAACACTTCCTTGATAATCTCACGACTGTTTTCAACGCTCGTATGCACCGGCCACCCGGCGATTGGGCCGACTTGAGGGTCTTTAGCGTATTTATATAAACTTTCTGCATCCGTTTCTTTCCATGGACGGAGAATTAATCGTTCTGTTAATATTTCCATAGCCAACAATCCTCTCTATGCTATATATCCAATTCAAAAATCCCTTTATTTCAATCCTTTTCAGAAATTCCTTGACATCAAAACAACGCACTCCACATGGCACGATAGGCCCTGATTGATGTCACCGAGCCTGCCTGTTCTCGGTTACAACAATATTACTTCCGAAAACATCGGCAATAACAATATTGCCTATATGAACCGGCAGTGTTACAACACCTTTGTTTATTATATTCATACATTCGTAAATATTTGCTTTCGGTATCGGAGTTTTTGTTTTTACCGGAATAACCGTTCCGTCCGAACAGCGCATCGTTGATGTGACTGTACGCATGGGGTTTGTACATTCGTTTTCGGCGTACTCCGCACCACGTTTGCAGGTGTTGCCCGTCACTCCCAAAACCTTGCCATTTTCGTCAAGCTCCACTTTTAATGCACAGCCCTTAGGGCATATAATACAGGTTAATTCTCTTTTTGCCATATCAAAGAACCTCCAGTCCGATGTTTAATTTTTCCGCATTTTCAAGATGCTGTGCCTTCAGTGTTATGCACTGCATTTCACCCGGTGCAACCTTAGGCTTTCTTGTTTTAAATATTACCTCATCGCCGCTATATATCTTTATCTCTGCATTTTCATATACGTTTGCAACTCTGAAAAATACCTTTGTGTCCTTTTTCTCGGTTATTCTCTGTGGTACGGTATATCTGACTTTTCCGTCCGTCTCAATCGGAATATCAACTTCGTTTTGAAGTTCACCATTTATGTAAAGAGCCGCATTCTTTCCGGCAATTTCCGCCTCCTCCGAAACGCAGTCCACAAGATCGTGAACGTGCAGAACATTTCCGCAGGCAAAAACTCCCGGTATCGATGTTTCTCTGCTTTGGGTTACATCGGCTCCGTTTGTTATTCTGTTAATGTCAATGCCGGCTGACTTTGTAAGCTCATTTTCCGGGATAAGACCTACCGACAAAAGCAATGTATCACATTCAATAAACTGCATTGTTTCTTTAATCGGCTTACCCTTTTCATCAACCTTCGCAATCGTTACACCCTCGACACGCTTTTTGCCGTGTATCTTAACCACCGTATGGCTTAAAAGCAGCGGGATATTAAAATCATTCAGACACTGCTCAATGTTTCTCGCAAGACCGCCCGAATACGGCATAAGCTCACACACCGCTTTTACTTCCGCACCCTCAAGAGACATTCTTCTCGCCATTATTAGACCTATATCACCGGAGCCTAATATAACTACTTTTTTACCGGGCATAAAGCCTTTTATGTTTACAAGCTTTTGAGCCGTTCCGGCACTGTATACACCTGCCGGACGAGTTCCGGCAATATTTAAAGCACCCCTCGAACGCTCACGACATCCCATTGCAAGAATTACCGCCTTTGCCTCTATCGTAAATATTCCGTCTGTCGGATTTGTTGCCGTAATCACTTTATCCTCTGTTATATCAAGTACCATAGTATTAAGCTTAAACGGAATACCCAATTCCCGTACACGCTCCTCATATCTCCATGCGTATTCAGGGCCTGTAAGCTCCTCGCCGAAACGGTGAAGTCCGAAACCGTTATGTATACACTGCTGTAATATTCCGCCCAAGCGTTCATCTCTTTCAAGAATCAATATATCTCTTATACCGTTTTCATATGCCGCAATAGCCGCACTCATTCCGGCAGGACCTCCGCCTATTATCACAAGGTCTGTCATATCTCACAATCCTCCTTTGTCTTTCCTGCCAT
>JAXJPK010000117.1:0-8592 GCA_036311705.1 Clostridia bacterium | reverse complement strand
CTCACTAACCGCATTATATCATATATATATATATATATCAATGGGGATTTTTTGTACCCAATTTGCACTCTCAAACCAAGAAACCTGTCCGCACAGTAAATGGGGAATACAAAAAAACAGCACCAAGCGGTGCTGTTTTTTTGTATTTTCGTATTTTAGTATCAGTATTAAGTTTTACTTTTTCGCAATTTACCTTCTAAAAACAACCTCTCCATCAGAAATTGTTAATATGCACTGGTATCCCTTTTCAGAGTTTATAGTATTCCCAAAAATATCCGTAATATTATATCCGGCTTCGGTCGTTTCCTCCAATACCGCAATATTGGCAGCTTCATTCTCTTTTATATTACCGCAACAGTCCTCCATACCCAATACCTTCGCAGGTGTTGATGTTACTGCACGAAAAACATCAGCTTCATCTATTCCCATCTCTCCCGCAATGCTCATACACATAGTCAGTCCATATTTGCCGCCCAGAGTGTACATACTCACTCTTGTAAGGTCCGTACTTATCGTATCAGGAAAAACGCCTCGTCTTATTGCCTCTTTTAAAATATTAAAATCTGTATGAATTAACCCTTCAAAGCCAAGGTCTGTTATTACACCTTTTTTCTTGGCGGTTAGCAAACTCTCAAATCCGTCGTCCTTTGCGTTGTTTTGCCCGCCATGAAATATATGTGAGATAATCGAACCACTTTTTAGGGTATTTACTATATCAGACATAGGCACAGGCGAATTTGTGGAATGAACCATTACTTTGAGATTGTTTTCAGAGGCAAATTCGCATATGTCCGATAATGGCTCGATGCTCCAAACCTCGTGTATTTTTTCATCAAAAAACACCTTTAGCCCTACAGCTCTTTCGCCGTATTCCATGAGTTTATTCCGAGCTATGTCAAGTCTTGCTCTATTCTTTTCTATAGGTACATTAACAAATACCTTTGTTTTTACCATTAAGCAATCCATGCTTTGTTTGTTACCGTTTACTCCCTCGGCATCTGCCGCACATGTAACTCCAAACGGAAAGCAGCTTATTTCTGCCTGTGCACCTATACTTTCTGAAGATATGCCGCGTAAATGTGTATGCATATCCACCAAGCCCGCTGATACTATATTCCCGTTAACATCCATGATAAAATCGGCTTGTTCACAAATATTCTCGGATATTCTTGATACTTTACCTTTCTCGATAAAAACATCACAGAGAAAAAATCTTTCACCATCCCATATACGGCCGTTTTTTAATAATATACTTTTCATCTGTCAACTGTAATTCGTCCTAATATTCTATCTTAATATTCTCTCCGCTAATTCCCCGAACCACACCTCTCGCAGCCATCGCTTCGTTATCATTGTGTGCGATTACCCATTTATTCTTTGCGGTGATAAGCTTATCCTCCGGACAAACCTCAAGCTGAGTATTAGTTCCTTTCGGCAATACTACAACGCATCTAAAACCATCGTCTTGCACCTGGCATGGGCAATAATGAGTTGATGTTGCATATACCTCAATCATTACGCCCTGCGGAACATAAAACACAGTGAATTTTGAAGAATCTGTCTTACCGTCATTTATATCCCACACATGCCCTAAAATCAATACTATCGGAGTTACCGCAATATTAACTTCGCTTGAGGTATGCCATTCGGTGGCGTTTAAATAGGAGTTATGACCCCAGCAATAACCTGTTTGGGTAGGCAAAGTGCCGAACAGCTCCGTACATATCTGTTCGGCTATTGTTAACTTCTCAAAGCTTTCTTCAGACGGGAGATACCTTACCCCTGTTTCGGGATATTCAATTTGTTCTGCTGTTTTTACTATTTCATCGGTATTGATATTCTCTATGACCCTTCCGAAGCTCTTGAATTCCTCATCAAATACGGAATAAACCTCAAGCTCCGGGTTTTTCTTTTTTAATATTTCAAGCATTTTCTTTCTCCTCACAGTTCCATATATATTTTACAGACAGGTATAGCCGCCGTCAACAGAAATAACGGTTCCTGTTGTATAGCTTGCCGCATCCGAGGCAAGGTAAAGAGCCAATCCCACAAGCTCTGACGGCTCACCTACTCTGTTTAACGGTGTTCCCTCTATCCATTTTTTAACAGCAGGATCATTCGGCGTGGTAAGACGCTTCTTTGTCAAGGGCGTGTTCATAAATCCGGGTGCAATACCGTTTACTCTTATGCCTCGCTCTGCCCATTCCACAGCCATGCACTTTGTAAGCATTATTGCTCCTGCCTTTGAGCTGTTATATGCACACTGGGTCTGCGGCAGAGGATTTACAACAAGTCCCGACATAGATGTAATGTTTACAATATTTCCCCCGCCCTGCTCAAGCATCACATTAGCCGCTTCACGGCTCACCAAAAATACGCCCGTCAGATTTACGCCAATTATACTGTTCCAAACCTCTAAAGGCATTTCCTCTGCAGGATATAGCTTGTTTATACCTGCGTTGTTCACTAAAATATCAATTCTGCCAAAGGTGTTTTTGACCTGTGATATCATATTCTTTACGGAGTCTTCCTTTGAAACATCTGTCTTTATGCACAGGCATTTTACGCCCTCTTTTAGTATCTCATTACAGGCATTTTCAAATTCTTCCTCAAGCATTCCTGCAACTGCAACATTTGCTCCCGACCTTGCAAATCCCTTTGCAATTTCAAGACCTATTCCTCGCTCTGCACCGGTAACTACAACGGTTTTTCCGCTAAAATTAAAGCTGTATTGATTATTCATAGATGGTCCCCCTATGATTATATTCTGTCTGCACCGAGAAGCTTAATTTTCTCAAGTGCAAATTCCTTTACACTGTCCGAAGCCTTTGCCATAACAACATCAAGCGGTGCAGAATATGGGTCTATATTCTTATATCCCTCAATGAACGAACAGCATACATCTGTACCAAAGTTGATTTTCCTGATACCGGCCTTTATTGAAGCTTTAATTTGATCATCAGGAACGCCCGAACCGCCATGTAATACAAGGTGAGCTTTTGTATTGTTATGTATTTCTTCAATTCTGTCAATTGCAAGTTTGGGAGCTTTTGCATATTTACCGTGTGCAGTACCTACCATAATTGCAAGCGCATCTAATCCTGTTTCGTCAACATACTTAACAGCGTCACTGACTTCGGTGTAATCAGCCCACTTTTCGTCCTTTGTTGAACCGATATGGCCAAGCTCACCCTCGAAACCTACTCCTGCTTCTTTGGCAAGTGCAACCGCTTCCTTTGTGATTTTGATATTTTCCTCGAACGGCAATGTGGATACATCAAGCATAACGCCTGTTGTACCAAGACGAATTGCACGCATTATTTCAGGCATACCTACGCCGTGATCTAAATGAAATGCAACGGGAGTCTTTAATTCATTCATCATTTCTCTGATTACAGGAGCCATGAACTTGCCTGTATCAGTATCAAACAAACGACTGTACATCTGAAGGATAACAGGAGCCTGTGTTTCCTTTGCTGCGTTCACAACACCCATAAGAGTTTCTAAATTATATACATTAAATGCAGGTATTGCAAAATTTCCCTTTTCTGCTATATCAAGAATATCTTTTAAATTATATTTCATAATTTTACCTCACTTTCCTTTTAATCAGCTAAATCAAATTCAATATTTGGAACATATTTACAGAATTCTCTGATTTCATCAGTAAAACTTCCTTCAATTTCCGATACATGGTGAATATACGGTCCTTCGACCATCTTTCTTTCCCACTTATCAAGGTCTTTAAATTCTGCCCACATATAAGTACCAAAGGTATAAGGTCCCGTTGTGCTGTCACATTCACCCGTAATAATAGAATACTTACCATGATTTTGGTCAATTCTCGCAACTGTGTAATGACCTTCATTAACCTGGAACCATTCACGCATATTCTTACAGTAACAGGGTTCATCTTTTCTGTGAAGAGATTGTGCAAACGGGCCGCAATGCCATAATAATTCTGCATTTCTGTTCTCTAAATGTCTTGTTGTAAATTCGCCCAAGAAAGGCTTTTTCTGTCCAAATGATAATGATTTTAAGACAACCTGTGTCAAAGCTGCATGCATATCGCTTTCACAACTGATAATATAGTCCATATCTGCGAGAATACCGTAAGATGTACACGGCATAGCACCGACTAACTGTTGCATAGCAGTCCAACATTCGGCAGAAATTGCATCAAGATTATATTCTTCAAACAATTCCTTATACATAATAACAAATGCCCACATTTTTTCCAGATTAGGCTCTGTTTCCTCATCAATTATGTACATATCTCTGATCTTTTGAGCACCCTCTTGCAATTCAGCTTTACGGGTTTTTAAAATCTCATTAAATTTAGTCTGAATTACAGATAAGTTAATCGGAATAACATGAATATCAAATTCTTCCATCAACTGACCTTCGTTAAATACGACTGAACAGAAGGGCTTCGGTCTAAGTCCTACCTGACCTACTCTCATGCCAACGAAATTCTTAACGGCACAGGTAACCCTTGCAAAGCTCATAAGCCCTTTTGCAAAGATTTCCGAGTCCACATGGCAATTTACAATGTATGTAAATTTTACATTCATACGAAGCAATTGTCTGCTCATTGCGAAAATACCGCATTGAGTATCTGTATGTCTTCCGCCATCCTCATAAAAAGTATCATCTTGCGGTCCCCATAACAATACAGGCTTATTCATCTTTTTGGCAAGCTCACCCGCTGCCTCTTCATTTCCGAAGTTTGCTGGAATTAACACGATTGAATCTACGCCTTGCTTATTAAAATGCTCGACAACTTTATCAACATCATCTTGATTCCAAAGAGTTTCAACATCAATAACACCTTTCAAATCAACAAATTCAATATTCTCTGTTGAATAATGTTCCTTGATATAAGCTACAGTCTTTCTTCCTCTTTCCTCGGCATACTCCCAGTTAAACAAACCAGGTCTGGGAGTACAGTCACGCCTTAAAGGGACAAGCCCTATTTTAACTTTATAATCTAACATATTTACCTCCGTTTTATATAATAAATTCTAAAATACCAGCCGACATATATTTATTCCCTTCATCATTTGGATGAAGTCTTCTGTCGGAATAATATCTTTCATTGTGCGGAACCGTATCAAAGCAATCAATAACGGTTATGTTTTTAAAGCTTTTTGTAATAGCAACAATCTCTTTATTAACGCTGTTAAAAGGTCCAAAAGCCTTTTCATCGGTATAATCCTTTCGCCAAATAGGTGTTAAAGCATATATCTGAGCAGTAGGATAATTATCAGAAAGATTCTTAAAAAATTCACTACACTTATTTAAAAAATCATCTCTGCTTCCGTGAGCCCAATCATTAGTACCGTATGCAGTTATTATAACTTCAGGCGTGAAGTTTTCCTTTGTTTTCGTTAAAAAAGGACAATAATGCTCTCCGCCAATAGCTTTATTAAATTCCTGTGCTCCGATTGATTTAGCAAGCCTTGAGCAATAACGATTTGACGGTCTTATTACATTTTCACCGATAGTTATGGAATCACCGAAAACAAGCAGCGTTTTTTTTGGCTTCGCAGGTTCAAAAAATGCTCCGTCGTCTATTATCAATTCATTAATCATAGATTTTACAGACCAGGGAAAATATATTTCTATGTTTTTTTCACCTGAATGGAGTTCAAATCTTTTTTTAAAATCACCCAAACTGTAATCGCCTTTAAGGTAATCGGTTTTCTTTTTTAAACCTAAATTATCCAAATAACCTATCAGGTTTCCGTTTTCAAAAACATCAAAAGAAAAAAATTTGCGTAAAGTTGCCTCCTCAACCGAAACATTAAGTTCTAAAAAATTACTGTCGGTATTAAATGATAATACTATCCCAGCCGTTGAATATATCTGAGTCAATTGCGGTCGCATATCAAGATAAATTTTTTCCTGTTCTTTAGTAAAACGATGAAATATTATTTTATCGTTTTCTTCAATATAAGAAGCTCCGCAAGCGGCAGAACAAATCTGTCTATAATCAAGTTGCATAGAGTTTTACACTCCTCTCCTATAATGGTCAACGCGTCGGTTGATTTTATCATAGTCGATTTCCCCTGAACGGAGGAATTTATCAAGGATCTTGGAATCGGGGATTCCTGCTCTGCCGCCCATTTGTGTGCATTTGATTGTTGAAACACCCGTTGCAAATTTAGCTGCCTCCGGAACGCTCAGGCCATTCAAATATGCAACATCAAAAGCACCATGAAAGACATCGCCCGCACCTGTCGTATCTTTAATTTCAGCATTCATGGCAGGCTGAACAAATCTTTTATCACCATATATTCCCATAGAGCCATGCTCGCCAAATGTAAAAATTACGATATCAGGTCCTTTAGATTGAACATATTCCATAACCTTATACTTTTCGTCATCGGTTAAATCTTTTGCGGCTTTCATCCCGAGTTCTTCACAAACACCGTCAAAGTAATATTCCGAGCCGATAAAAATATCGAAAATATCATAATTTTCATATACATACGGCTTATAATATGCAGCGTCTACGGATACTTTACCTCCGTCCTCATGTATAATATCAGCCGCTTTTCTGACAGCTTCATTCACAAATCCAACATGGATCATTCTTGCGGATTTAATAAAGTCCTCATCAATATCGTCAAGCTCTACTTCACGCAATTCACCGCCACGACTGATTAAATGCTTAGATTTTGTTGAGCGTTCGGTTATGCAGATGCAGAAATTGCTTCTTTTTCCCTTTGCAACAACAAGATGCTCTGTATCAACATTATTGTATTTAAAATCATCGACAATCATCTTTCCGAGGGAGTCATCTCCAATAACTCCCAACATTGATGCTTTTGCGCCTAAATTGCCTGCGGCACATATGGCTGTTGCAACCCAACCGCCCCCCTGAAAGCTACAGTCATACATTCTGCTGCTTACTTCCTCATACGGGATTTTTTCAAGTTCAACAACCATATCCTGACCGGGATTTCCTATTCCGATAATATCATATTTTTTCATATAAAATCCTTTCACAAAAACCTTTCACCAATGCGTTTTGGAAAAGAGAATCAAGCAGATTGCCGTTATGAGGAGTGCAGATGTACAAGTGTACTTCAAGTCCCGAATAACGGTAAGATGCACCGATTATCTTTTTCCAAACTTCACCTTAGGGAATCATTGACATAAACTTTATGTCATAATATTCTTCCAAAGACCACTTTGATTTATCGCAACCCATACCTGATTGTTTAGCTCCGCTATGCGGTGAAAATTCAGTTCCGCCGCCGCCGTTGACAAAGAACTCGCCTGCTGTAACACCTTCAAAGAATTTGCTCATTTCCTTTGAATTGTGTCCGAAGAAGTATGCGGACAATCCAAAAATTGTATTATTGGATTTTTCGATTGCTTCATCTAATGTTTCAAAAGATTGAATAGGAATAATCGGTCCGAAAATTTCCTCTTTTGAAACTCTCATATCATCGTTTACATTCTTTAATAATGCAGGAGTAATATATGAGCCTTTTTCAAATTCTTTCGGAACTTCGCCGCCCATAACCAAGGTTGCTCCGTTATCTGTTGCATCCTTTATCAAATCAAGCATTCTGTCCCTTGCAGTCTTATCAATAACAGGGCCCATAACATATCCTTCATCTTTCCACTTGCCGAGTTTTACTTTCTTTAATTCAGCTGCAATTTTATCGCAAAGTGTATCATAGATTGAACTATGAATATAAATTCTGTTATAATTTACGCAAGTTTGACCCGCAAAGCCTACCTTTTTTGCTACTATATTTGCCGCAACCTCATCTAAATCCGCATCAGGCATAACTACCACCGGTGCGTTTCCGCCAAGCTCCAAAGAATACTTTTTAAGTGAGGTTGAGCTTTGCTCCAAAAGTTTTAGACCTGTTTCATACGAGCCTATAAGGCTTATAAGTCTTGGAATTTTACTTTCGTTTAAAGTCTTTGCCACTTCATTTGAAGGACCTGAAATGATATTCAGTACACCTTTCGGGAAGCCTATTCTTTCTGCAATTTCACCCACATAAAGAGTTGCAAGAGGCGTTTCGGAAGAGGGTTTTATTATGCAAGTACATCCCGATGCGATAGCCGGGCACATTTTTATACTCGCATTTCCTAAAGGATAGTTCCAGGCAATATGCCCTACGGTTACGCCGACAGGCTGTCTTGTAACAATTTGATAATTCGGCTTATCACCATTACCTTGATACGGAAGAACCGTGCCCTCAACTCTTTTTGCTTGCTCTGCGTAATATGACAGACTTATAAGCAGCCAATCAACATCACCGCAGGCCGCAGGATACGGTCTGCCCGATTCCTTTGATACCAACTCGATTAATTTATCACGCTCTTCGGTACAAGCGGCCTTTAATTTATAGAGCCAATCGGCTCTCTCGTTTACAGATGTCTTTGACCATGTCTTAAAAGCTTCATTTGCCGCATTTAATGCTTCTTCTGCCTGAGCTTTATCTGCACAGCTTACATAATCTATTATTTCGTGTGTGGCAGGGTCGAAAACGGCTTTCTTATCTCCGTTTCCGTCTACTACTCTGCCGTTAATATATTGTTTAAACATTTTAGCAGCCTCCT
>JAXJPK010000116.1:0-3705 GCA_036311705.1 Clostridia bacterium | reverse complement strand
TTGTGACCACCTCATTTCATATCGTTTTTATGCCTTGCAGCATATATCTCTGCATAGTTGCAGGGAGGGTACTTCTCTAAATCTGCCTTAACTTGCTCCGTTGTCTTGCAGAAAGAACATTTACCACTTTTACAAAGCATTTCTGTTAAAATTCTGCATTTCTTTGGAGTATGAAAATGACAGTTTAATTTATTCAATTTCATCACCGTCCAATGCTTTTAATTCAATAGTGCTTACAATTTTATAACCTCGGTTTTTCGCAAGTTCTTTAAGTTCATAAATAAGCTTTCTGCGTTCTCCTTTTTGAACATTCTTCAAGGCTTCGTATGCCGTAGAATCGTTATAGCCACTATCGTTATATCGCATATCGGGTTGTTTAGTGTTTGGCATATCATCACCTCTCAAGCTCTCTTTTTTTATGCTTGTTTTGCTTATCAACCTCAGAACCCCATATAGTTACATCTTTTGCGGGGATTTCACCCTCGTTGAGTAACTTCATCAAGGTTTTTAATGTTCCGTGCTTTTTAGAATAATCTCTTATCTCATTGCGATATGGAGTTGATAAATCTCTACACAAAGAACATTCGTTACTTTTACCAACACATCCGTCAACATCTCTGTATGTAGATGCCATATACATCAGGTAATCGCAACCGCATCCTGAACAATGAAAACATCTGTCCTCAACAATTCTGTTTGTGATTTCTTTGCACTTTTCAGGAAAGAGTTCAATGTTTTTTCTTATGGATTGTTTTGCAACAATAACATATTGAATCTTATTAAAACTCTCATAGTACAAAGGTTTAATTTTATCTCTGTGCTTTTTCACCACATCAAAAAATTCCTCGAAACCGTAAACATCTTCTCGGTTCTCATTTTTTGCATAAAACAAGGTGACATTCTTTTCTTTTCTTGAAAACATAACATCACCTCTCAGGCTCCGGTGGTTTTTTCTTTTTCATCTGCTCGTAAAAACGAACCTTATCAATTCCACGCTCACAGAAATCCTTTTGAGCCGCAAGTAAGCTTGTAAAGTAATGCCCCCAAAAGTAATTGTTTTTATTGGCACACTCCCATGTAACAAACATATTAGGTTTTGTTTCGTGTACGCCAAGTACGATTTCTGATTCGCCGATTGTTATTGCGTTTGTGATAATATATCCCGCATTTTTTCGCCATTCCATAATTCTTACCTCCATAAAAAAAGCCGACACACTTTTTATTCGTGTTCGGCATTGTCTGTATCAAGTTTTTCAAGTCTTTCATCCTCCTGACTTGCTACTATAAAGCAGCACATCATTACAACACCGAAAGCTCCTCCGGCAATAAAAGCTAATATAATCCATAACCAAGTCATATTTATCTCTCCATTTCTAATTTACGATGCCATTTTTCAAGAAGTTTGATAATTGTATCTTCCATTTGTTTTTTTGAATATCCTTTAGGGAAGTATTTCTTTAATTTGTCATCGCCAAGTGTAATTTTTATTTTATCCGCTTTCTGTTCTTGCATTATAGAAAGAATCACATCGGGATTTAGTCGTCCTTCATCATTGAATCTTCTAATTTTCTTTGCTTGCTCAATAGAAGGACAAGTGTCCTCACTTTTTATTGCTTCCACAACTGCAACTTGCTCTTTAGGTTTCAAATAGGAAAGCTCAACACCTGCGTTCATTGCCATTGCTTTAGTGTCAACCATTTCAAGCAACGGATCAATCAATTCTGTTAAACGAATATACCTTTGAATTTGCACCGAACTTTCTCCGGTTTGCTCTGCCAATTCCTTTCTTGAATCAACAGGCGAAGTATTTTGTCCAAATTGGGCAGAATTTTCTTGAGAAGGTCTTCCGGCTTTCCTTTTCATTGCTTCAAGTCGCATTTGATAAGCAAAGGCTTTCTCACTCGGTAAGATATGTTCTCTTTGTAGGTTACTGTCAACAAGAAGAATCACAGCCGTATCGTCATCAAGGTCTTTAACAACTACGGGAACTTCATCTTTTCCTGCAAGCTCTGATGCACGAACTCGTCTGTGTCCTGAAAGTATTTCATAACCGCCTTCAGGATGTGGTCTTGCTACAACGGGTGATAAAACACCATTTTCTTTTATACTTGCAACAAGTTCATCCATTTCTTCATTGTCAATAACCTTAAAAGGTTGTTCTGCATACGGCTTTAACTCTGAAATCTTAATAGGTTTGATTTCTTCGGTTTTTCTTCCTTCATCCGTTTTGAATAAATCATCGAGTGTACTCCGACCTATGTTTATTTCTAATTTTGGCATCATTCAGCACCTCCTTTGTGAAGTTTCTGTAAGCTTCTGCAGCTATGCCTTTTTTGTCATATTCAAAGATACTTTTGCCGACACTTGATGCTTCAGCAGCTCTTATTGATGATGGTATTTCTGTTTTGAATATTTTGAGATATTTTGAGTATTTCAGCCTTATCACAGACGAAACTTCCTTGTTATACAGAGTTCGCCTATCAACCATCGTTAAAAGTATTCCTCCGAATTTCAGATTAGGATTTATCTGTTTTTGAACTTTGGTTACAGTTGTGACAAGTTGCTCTAACCCTTTAAGCGGAAGGTAATGTGCCTGAACGGGAATAATTACCTCATCCGATGCAACGAGAGAGTTTATTGTAAGCATACCCAAAGAGGGAGTGCAGTCAATTAGAACATAGTCATAGTTGTCCTTAACACTATCTATGTAATTCTTCAAAACTCTTTCTCGGCTCATAATGTTTACAAGTGCCGTTTCCATACCTGACAATTCGATATTCGCAGGAACTAAATCGACACCTTCGTTGTGATGTAAGATTCCTTCGCCCGGTTTGATTTCTTTTTCTTCGTATGTCTTTTGCATTAGGGTAGAAAGTGTTACATCAAGTTCATCCGGGTTCTGATAACCCAAGCTTTCTGTTAAACTGCCCTGAGCATCACAATCTATAAGCAACACCTTTTTACCTTCGTTTGCAAGACCGACACCCAAGTTTACAGTTGTGGTGGTTTTTCCGACACCACCTTTCTGATTTGCAATCGCAATAACCTTACTCATGTCTGACCAACCTTTCCTCTTGTAATCTTTTTATAAGCATTTCTCCATTGAGAGTAGTAAGGACCATAAACCATTCTGAACGGAAGAAACGCTCTATTGAACACCTCGTTTGATAACAACCATTTCTGTAATCTCTTACTGCTTGTAAGATAATAGCCTGAGCTAATTTCTCATAATTTTCACGATACAAATAATCCATTAGCCACCATTCCAACTCGGTTTAGGATTTGCAAAGTCATAATTCACCTTTGCAGCATACCAATTATCTGCAGTTTCAAAAGACCGATAAATAGTTGTAATTAAAAATGCCCGGATGTTTCGGACATTAGAAGTGTTATCTTTTAGTGCATCATAAATATACTCAATGTGTGAAGCGTCAATTTTTAAGAATCTGCTTTTCACAACCTCGTGAGGATATTCTTGTTTATTAACTCTGATATACGGTTCCTTACTGCAAACAACATCAACCATAATTTCTACGATTTCATCAAGCCATTCCTTTCGGTATCTTTCAACCATAATGTCATATTCGATATTGTCTTTAATAAGTGTTTCGTATGTTTTTCGCTCTCGCATCCATCTCATCGCATCAGGCTTTTGTTTATCTTCGTCTTGATATGATAAGATAGGAGTTTCACTAAAATCAGTAT
>JAXJPK010000115.1:0-4360 GCA_036311705.1 Clostridia bacterium | reverse complement strand
GAGGCGTCAGATTTTAAGGCGAGCGTCGGCAATATTGAATTAAAGCTTTATAAGCGTACAAAGGATGTAACGAAAACGGCAATGACCGAATTTGAAATGAGATTGTTTAATAAATAAGCGAAAGGAGCGATTTTTATGCGTGAATGTATTTATTGCGGCAGAACTCTTGAAAAAGATGAGAAGTGCAGTTGTGCTATGAGCGTATCAAAACGAATGGAAAAAGAGCGGAAAAGCGAAGAAAAGAAAGAGACGAAAAAAGAGGAACGCCCAAAACAGAAGAAAGAGCGTAAAAAAAGAGAATACAATTTTAAAGCGAGAAATAATAGATCATTTAATTCAAGCGGGGTGATGAGAGAGCTTTGGTCACATTTTGTATCATTTATAAAATCACCCATAGAAACGGTTATGAATCCGGGCTCAATGTCAAAGACGGTCATATTGCTTTTTGCGGCGTTTGAGGGTATAATTGGCGGATTGTGTGTTTATTCTGTCTTGTCCGGTGCATCAAGAGGTGCGTTCAGATTTCTTGCGTATCTTATGGGCTTGGGCGGTATGAAAGGCTTTGCAACGCTTAAAGGATTCCTTTTATCGGCGTTTGCAGGCTCTGTCAGCGGAATAGTGGTATTCTTTATATACTCGGGAATTTTCTATATCGTTAACCGATGGCTTTTTAAGCAATTCACACCGTATTGGGAGTTTGTAAAACGATTTGCGTTTGCGGCATTACCTGTAAGTATCATAGGTGCTGCAGGTGTTATTCTCGGTATCTTTTCGCAGATTACATTTGCATCGCTCCTGCTGTGCGGAATGGTAGGAAGTTTGATAATAACATATGAAATCCTGCGAAGTGTTTGGTACAGCAAGTCACCGACAAAAATAATGTACACCATGATGGCATCAATATTCGTTTTTTTATCGGTTTTAATGTCATTTATACGATTTGCATAATTATTTGAAAAAAAACGCAAAAAATACTACAGATAAATTTTGTAAAACCCCTTGACAAAAGTCGAAAAATGTTAGATACTATTAGGTAGGATTATTTTGGGCTCTTGCGTCGAGTTTGAAGATAACATAATAAACAAAGGAGACTGTGTTGTATGAAAAAACGAGATGATATTCATAAGGTTTTAATAATCGGTTCGGGTCCGATTATCATAGGTCAAGCGTGTGAATTTGACTATTCGGGAACTCAGGCCTGCAAGGCTCTGAAAAAGCTTGGCTATGAGATTGTACTGGTAAACTCAAATCCTGCAACAATTATGACAGATCCGGAAACAGCAGATGTGACATATATTGAGCCGCTTAATGTTGAGCGTCTTACTCAGATTATAGAAAAAGAACGCCCCGATGCGTTATTGCCTAACCTTGGAGGACAGTCAGGTTTGAACCTTTGTTCAGAACTTGCAAAGGAGGGCGTACTTGACAAATACAATGTACAGGTAATAGGTGTACAGGTTGATGCTATTGATCGTGGCGAGGACAGAATAGAGTTTAAAAAGACTATGGAGAGCCTTGGTATAGAAATGGCAAGAAGCGAAGTTGCTTATACTGTTGACGAGGCACTTGCAATAGCAGATAAATTAGGTTACCCTGTAGTTTTGCGTCCCGCATATACAATGGGCGGACAGGGCGGCGGCCTTGTGTATAATACCGAGGAGTTAAAGACAGTATGCGAGAGAGGACTCCAGGCAAGCTTGGTAGGTCAGGTGTTGGTTGAGGAATCAATTCTTGGTTGGGAGGAGCTTGAGCTTGAGGTTGTTCGTGACTCGCAGAACAATATGATTACCGTATGTTTCATTGAAAACATTGACCCGTTGGGTGTTCACACAGGTGACTCATTCTGTTCAGCTCCTATGTTGACAATCCCTGAGGATGTTCAGAAAGAACTTCAGCGTCAGGCATACAAGATTGTTGAGGCAATCGAAGTTATCGGCGGAACTAATGTTCAGTTCGGCAGAAACCCGAAGGATGGCCGTATTATAGTTATTGAGATCAACCCGAGAACATCTCGTTCATCAGCACTTGCATCAAAGGCTACAGGCTTCCCGATTGCGTATGTGTCGGCAATGCTTGCCGCAGGTCTTGACCTTTCAGATATTCCTTGCGGTAAATATGGTACATTGGATAAGTATCAGCCCGATGGCGATTATGTCGTTATCAAGTTTGCAAGATGGGCATTTGAAAAGTTTAAGGGTGCATCAGATAAGCTTGGTACACAGATGCGTGCCGTAGGCGAAGTTATGAGTATCGGTAAGACATACAAGGAGGCTTTCCAGAAAGCAATCCGTTCGCTTGAAATAGGCAGATACGGTCTTGGCGGTGCGAAGGATTTTGCAGAGAAGTCAAAGAATGAGCTTTTGAAAATGCTTAATACTGCAAGCAGTGAAAGACATTTTATAATGTATGAGGCATTGAGAAAAGGTGCAACAACCGATGAGATAGAGGAGAGAACAAAGGTTAAGCCGTATTTCATCGAGCAGATGAGAGAGCTTGTTTGTGAGGAGGAAGCACTTAAATCATACAAGGGCAGTGTTCCTCCGACAGAAGTATTAAAAACAGCAAAAGAAGACGGTTTTTCGGATAAATATATAAGCGGTTTGGTTGATGTTGCGGAGGAGGAAATCCGTAAAGCAAGAATAAGTGCAGGAATAGTTGAAGCGTGGGACGGCGTTCATGTTAGCGGAACAGAGAATGCAGCTTACTATTACTCATCATACAATATTGAGGATAAGAGCCCTGTCAACACAGACAAGCCGAAAATTATGATTCTTGGCGGCGGTCCGAACAGAATCGGTCAGGGTATTGAATTTGACTATTGTTGCGTTCATGCCGCAAAGGCACTCAAGAAGCTTGGATTTGAAACAATCATAGTAAACTGTAACCCCGAAACAGTTTCAACTGACTATGACACTTCGGATAAATTGTATTTCGAGCCGTTGACTCTTGAGGATGTATTGAGCATACACGAAAAGGAAAAGCCTGTAGGCGTTATTGCACAGTTTGGCGGACAGACGCCTCTTAACCTGGCTGCAGAGCTTAAAAAGAACGGAGTAAATATTTTGGGAACAACTCCCGAAACAATCGACCTTGCAGAGGATAGAGATTTATTCCGTTCAATGATGGATAAGCTTGGAATACCTATGCCGGAATCGGGAATGGCTGTAAATATAGATGAGGCTATAGAGATAGCAAATGAAATAGGCTATCCTGTGATGGTTCGTCCGTCATATGTATTGGGCGGCAGAGGTATGGAGGTTGTCCATGATGAGGAAAGCTTAAAAATATATATGAATGCGGCGGTTGGCGTAACGCCCGACAGACCTATTCTAATCGACAGATTTTTGGGCCATGCAACAGAGTGCGAGGCAGACGCTATAAGCGATGGCGAGAATGTTTTTGTCCCTGCTGTAATGGAGCATATCGAGCTTGCCGGTGTTCATTCAGGCGACTCGGCATGTATATTGCCGTCAATGAACATTTCACCCGAGCATGTTGCAACAATTAAGGATTATACAAAAAAGATTGCAAAAGAAATGAATGTTCGTGGTCTTATGAATATGCAGTATGCTATTGAGAACGGCACAGTTTATGTGCTTGAGGCGAACCCGAGAGCATCAAGAACAGTTCCGCTTGTATCAAAGGTGTGTGACATCAGAATGGTACCGCTTGCAACGGATATTATTACAGCACCGCTAACAGGCAGACCGTCACCGGTGCCCGAACTAAAGGATAGAGATATAAGGCACTACGGTGTTAAAGAGGCTGTATTCCCGTTCAATATGTTCCAGGAGGTTGACCCCGTTTTAGGACCTGAAATGCGTTCAACAGGCGAAGTTCTTGGTATGGCAGAAAGCTTTGGAGAGGCATTTTCAAAGGCACAGGAGGCAACCCAGACAAGACTGCCGAAGTCAGGTAAGGTGCTAATCAGCGTTAATGATCGTGATAAAGACGAGCTTATTGAGGTCGCAAAGGGCTTTAAGGAATGTGGATTCGATATTATTGCAACAAAAGGCACCTGTGAATATATGAAAGCACATGGTATAGAATCAACTTGTGTTGCAAAGCTTGATGAGGGCAGACCGAATGTTCTTGATATAATTACAAACAATGAAGTAAGTATTGTTATCAATACCCCGAACGATAAGAAGGGTGCCGTTGATGACAGTTACATCAGAAAGGCAGTTATCAAAGGCCGTGTGCCGTATATGACAACTATGGCAGAAACGAAGGCTTCAATAGCAGGTATCAAGGCATTGCAGACAAAGGAAATCGGAGTTAAGTCACTTCAGGCGTTCCATAGTGAAATAAAATAATATTCAGTTACAAATAGGGGATGTAAAAAAACAGCACCGATCGT
>JAXJPK010000114.1:0-10769 GCA_036311705.1 Clostridia bacterium | reverse complement strand
GAAATCCGCAAACAATGCGGATTTCAACATCAATTTTATTCAATAAGTCTTTATCAAACATTGATTTTATGGCATTTTAAGCCTTTGAACGATCTGCGCTAAATGCAACAGCCCCTTTTATACTTCTTCTATTATCGGCAATATCATCGGATTACGCTTTGTTCTGTCATAAATATACTTTGCAACGCTCGATTTAACATTGTTTTTCATCATTGCCCAATCCATATTACGCTTTGTCAGGCTTTCCTCAACTGCCTCGGAGGCAGCAAGCTTGATTTCATCAATCAGCTGTTCGGATTCTCTTACATATACAAAGCCTCTTGAAATAACATCGGGCTTTGAAACCATTTCACCCTTTTCACGATCTATTGTTGTAACAATTATAATCAAACCATCCTGTGCAAGATGTTTTCTGTCACGAAGTACGATATTTCCAACATCGCCAACGCCAAGTCCGTCAACCAATACTCTGCCCGCCTGAATGTTTCCTGTTATCTTTGCACTTTCATAATCAAGCTCCAATACAGAGCCGTTACTTAACACAAACGATCTCTCCGGCGGTATTCCAACATCTTCTGCAAGTCTGTTATGAAGCACCAAATGACGATGCTCTCCGTGAACAGGAATAAAATACCTCGGTTTAACTATAGACATTATAAGCTTCAGTTCCTCTTGGCAAGCATGCCCCGAAACATGAACATCCATAAGTGATTTATATATAACCTCTGCTCCGATTTTAAACAGCTCATTAATAACATTCGACACAGCTTTTTCATTACCCGGTATAGGTGATGCGGATATTACAATAAGGTCATCCTTTGTGACCTCAACCTTTCTGTGGTCGGAATATGCCATTCTTGTCAACGCACTCATAGGCTCGCCTTGTGAACCCGTAGTTATGATAACGACCTCACCTGGCCTATATTTCTTTATATTGTCAAGATTTATCAAAACGCCTTCAGGGATTTTCATATATCCGAGCAAAATCGAAATCTCGACTATATGCTCCATACTTCGTCCCGAAATTGCAACCTTTCGCCTATTCTTTGCCGCCGCGTCAATAATCTGCTGAACACGATGCACATTTGATGCGAATGTTGCAACAATTATTCTCTTATCGCAATTCTGAAAAATCTTTTCAAACTTTTCGCCTACTGTTCTCTCGCTCATTGCATAACCCGGTCTTTCAACATTCGTTGAGTCAGACATTAACGCAAGAACTCCCTCTTTTCCAAGCTCGCCCAATCTTGCAAGGTCTATAACATCACCAACAATCGGGGTTGAGTCAATCTTGAAATCGCCCATATGAACCACTGTTCCCACAGGCGTTTTTATTGCCAACGCAACCGAATCTGCAATAGAGTGGTTAGTAGTGATAAATTCAACCGTGAAATTCTTTCCTACAGTCACGATTGTTCCCGGTCTTGTCCTCACAAGCTTCACAACTGATAACAGATTATGCTCTTTTAATTTGTGCTCCACAAGCCCTAAAGTCAGTTTCGTACCGTAAACAGGTACATTTATCTCCTTTAGGAAATAAGGTAATCCTCCTATGTGGTCCTCGTGACCATGTGTAAGGAAAATTCCCTTTATTTTCTGTCTGTTCTTTACAAGGTATGTTATATCGTTAATAACCATATCAACACCCGGCATATCATCATCCGGGAACGCCATACCGCAATCGACAATTATAATTTCATTACTGTACTCAAAGGCAGTCAAATTTTTTCCGATCTCATCAAGACCGCCAATGGGTATAATTTTCAGTTTTTTGGTTTTTGCCATTTTTTCCTCCTTCTTAATTTTTATGTGTTCATAATAATACATCAATACTTTATTATTGATTTATGCCGCATAATTGGGCTCCGTACGCATCACCTATACTTTTTATTATACCATAAATTTGGTATAATAGTCAAGTGGTTTACGATATTTCGTCTGTCTAAACCCGTTTTTTGTATTTTTACTTGTAAATACAACCGCAATTTGATATAATATTATAGAGAATATTTGTATTGTGAGGTCAGCAAATGGCAGTAGGTGTTGTTGCAGAGTTTAACCCGTTCCATAACGGGCATAAATATCTGCTAAATGAAGCAAAAAAATGTACAAACGAGAGTATCGTTGCGATTATGAGCGGTGCTTTTGTTCAGCGTGGTGGCATAGCCGTTACGGATAAATACACCCGTGCCAGGGCGGCAATCCTAAACGGTGCTGACCTTGTTCTTGAACTGCCCGTTATATTTTCACACAATACTGCACAGAAGTTTGCATCAGGTGCTATTTATACCCTGCACGCAACGGGAATTATCAACACGCTTGCTTTCGGCTCGGAATCGGGGCAGACGGATTCTTTAAACACAGCCGCAGATATACTTATTAACGAGCCAAAAGAGGTTTCCGAGAAAATAAAATCGCTTATGGCAGACGGTATATCATACCCATCGGCTCGTGAAAAGGCATTTAGGGGATATATTAATACCTCCGTTTTATCCACTCCGAACGATATTCTTGCAATTGAATATCTGCGTAGCTCTAAAGAAATCGGGGCAAATTTCAAGCCTATTGCAATAAAGCGTATTGGTGCTGACCACGATAGTGAAACTGTCAGAGAATCAACCGCAAGTGCTTCGGAAATACGCCGCAGACTGTTTGTCGGTGCAGATACAAAGAGCTTTATGCCGGGCTACGAATTTTCCGTTTACAATCCCGAGCTTTTAGATAATGCTGTCTTATCTAATTTGCGGCTTATCTCCCCTGCACAGCTTTCTGCTATAAATGAGGTCGGCGAGGGACTTGAGAATAAGTTTATAAAATCCGCCAAAGAGACCTCATCTGTTGCGGATTTATGTATGGCAGTAAAATCAAAGCGATACACGCTAAGCCGCATACGCAGAATTGCATACTCGGCATTATTAGGGATTACCAAAGAAATTGCAAGCCTACAGCCTTCATATATACGGGTTCTTGCTATGAATGATAACGGTAAGTCACTGCTTAAAGAAATGAAGGAAACCGCCACACTTCCGATTATAGTTAAACCTGCCGATTACAAGGGCGATACAATATTCAACATAAACCAACGAGCCGAGGATATATTTGCACTTTGTGCTACAGATAAAACAAAAAGGCTTGGCGGTACGGATATAAAAACAACACCTTTTATTCTATAGATAAGCTGGAGAAGAATATGAAAAAAATAGTAACAGGAATACTTGCTCATGTTGATTCGGGAAAAACAACGCTGTCCGAAGCGTTACTGTACCATAGCGGTACTATTCGTTTGCATGGCAGGGTTGATCATGGCAACGCATTTTTAGATACTAACCCAATAGAACGAGAAAAGGGCATTACCATTTTTTCAAAACAAGCCGTTATAGATTTACAAGATACTTATATTACATTGCTCGACACTCCGGGGCATATAGATTTTTCTGCCGAAACGGAACGGACATTGTCTGTTCTTGACTACTGTATCCTTGTTATAAGCGGAACGGACGGCGTTCAAAACCATACGGAAACATTATGGAATCTTCTCAAACGGTATAATATTCCCACTTTTATTTTTATTAATAAAATGGATATTTCTAATTTTTCAAAACACGAAATAATGAATGATATTCAAGCAAAATTGAGTGAAAACTGTTTAGAAATTACCGATACAGACTCTCTCGTTCTTTGTGATGAAGAGATTATGGAGGAATACCTTTCAAACAACACGGTTAGCGACAAGTCAATCCAAAATGCCATTTTGCGTCGCAGCTTATTCCCGTGCTTTTTTGGCTCGGCACTCAAGCTTTCGGGCACGGAGGAATTTCTAAAGGCATTTTCCAAATACACCAAAGCACCCGAACCACACAATGAATTCGCCGCAAAGGTTTTTAAGATAACACATGATGACAGCGGTAACAGATTAACACATTTAAAAATAACAGGCGGTAATCTAAAAGTAAAAGACAGCATCACCATAGTTTGTGCAAACGGCGAAGAAGCCACCGAGAAAATCAACCAAATCAGAATATATTCAGGCGAGAAATTTTCCGTAGCGGACATCGTATCACAAGGTGATGTCTGTGCTGTTACAGGTCTTAATAATACATATGCAGGAATGGGGCTTGGCGGTGATGGCAACGCACAAAGTATGTTTCTTGAGCCTGTTTTGACTTACAAGCTTGAAATACTTGATAATACCGATGTTCACACAGCTCTTATAAAGCTTCGTATTCTTGAGGAAGAGGACCCACAGTTGCGTATAATCTGGAATGAGCATCTGCGTGAAATTCATTTACAGCTTATGGGCGAGGTTCAGATTGAAATATTGCGTAGAATTATTAACGAGAGATTTGGTATGCTCGTCGATTTTTGTGAGGGTGCAATTTCCTATCGTGAAACAATTTCAGATACAGTCGAGGGTATAGGTCATTTTGAGCCGCTTCGCCATTACAGTGAAGTTCACCTCCTTTTAGAGCCGTTAAAACGAGGCAGCGGTATAGTCATAAAATCTGACTGCAGTGAGGATTTGCTTGATAAAAACTGGCAAAGATTAATTCTAACGCATATTAAAGAAAAAACACATTGCGGAGTTTTAACAGGATCGCCGATTACAGATATAAAAATCACGCTTGTGTCGGGCAGAGCACACAAAAAGCACACAGAGGGCGGAGATTTTCGTGAGGCAACATACAGAGCCATACGGCAGGGATTAATGCAAGCAAATAGCGTACTGCTTGAGCCGTATTATAAATTCACACTTGAACTCCCAACCGAAAAAGTCGGTCGGGCAATGACCGATTTACAGCAAATGGGAGCAAATTCCTCCTCACCTTCGACAAACGGTGATATATCCGTTATAAAGGGTGATGCACCCGTGAGAAAACTACGCCACTATTCTGCTGACCTTGCATCATACACACAAGGAAAAGGCAGATTAACAACTATCCTAAAGGGGTATGAGCCTTGTACTCAACAAGATTTGATAGTATCGGAAATCGGATATAATCCCGACTCCGATATTGAAAATCCATCATCGAGCGTTTTTTGCGAGCATGGTGCAGGTTTTGTTGTACCCTGGAATGAAGTAGAAAATTATATGCATCTTGAAAGTGCATTAAAGCCCGAAAAGGAAGTATCGGCGAGCTCCGGTAGTATCAAGGAATATGTAACAAGCGTCATAAACGATGATGAGCTTTTAAAGATATTTGAAAAAACATACGGGCCAATAAAAAACAAATCCCATTCGGCTATGGAAAAACGCATAAAAACGCCCACACCAAAACCGCAAAGATATATAAAACAAAAGCCACAGTTGAGCGGTAAAACATATCTGCTCGTTGACGGATATAATATAATATTTGCTTGGGAGGAGTTAAAGAAAGCAGCTGAAGAAAGTCTTGACCTTGCAAGGGAAATTCTTATAAATCGGCTATCCAACTACTGTGGTTATGCTCAATGTGAGTTAATATTAGTGTTTGACGCATACAAAGTCAAGGGCGGTATCGGCTCGGTTGAAAAAGTAAATAATATCAATGTTGTTTACACCAAAGAAGCTGAAACTGCTGATGCATATATCGAAAAGGTGACCCACGAGCTTGCAAAAAAGCATCGTGTAAGGGTTGCAACTTCAGACGGCTTGGAACAGATTATTATTCTTGGCGGCGGTGCCCAAAGAGTTTCAGCCTCGGAGTTTGAAGCTGAAATAGCAGATGTTGAAAACAAGATACGGGAGTTTATAAGAACTATGGAATAGAATTGATGTGGGGGTGTTGCGTTTCGCAACACCCCCACATCAATAATAATTGTTTTAACAATATAAAACAACGCATCCAAAATTAAATATTATCTATTTTACATTCAAATGGTGCAAGCTCTATGCCAAAAATCTCTGTTTTATATGCGTTATGGTTGATTAACATTCGTATCTTATCTTCGTTCCCTCTGTAAACAACCTCAACACCGTCAGGAGATGGCAATGCGTCTATGCCGTTTTCCTGCATAATTGTGTCCATAAGCTTTTCGGTAATAGTATCCTCCATACCGCAGCCAAGATAATATGTTGAGCCTTTACCGTTTCTCTTTCTTGTTACCGCAGCAAAATCTCTGTAGAATTCATCACCGTAGCTGTAGAGAACTTCTGCATCATTTACCTCTATCATATCACGGAATATTCCGCCGTGTCCGTTGCTGCCCTCGAACGCACCGCGGCCGATAAGCGGGAACGCGTCATATTCCTGAAGGCTCTCCGTTTCAACAACTATTATACCTGTCTGTTCGTTATAATTAACAGGCATTGTTTTTCCGAACGGAACATTATTGTCGCTATCCTTAACCGCACATCTGTATGTCATCACAACTGTACCGCCGTTTTCAGCAAATTCCTTGAGTTTTTTCTCGGTTTCAGGTTTGGTGATTATCATTTGCGGAACAATAACAACCTTATATCCGTCAATTGCTCTGTCCTCTGGGATAATATCAACGCCTACATTTTTATCATAAAACGCTTTGTAGAATTTCGTCATTTCTGCTTGGCAATCCAAAAGAAAGCTCTGTGATTGAATTCTGAACGACGCAAGTGAATCATAATCATACATAATCGCAACTTGGTTTTTTATCGGGGCAGAGAGTGCATTTTTGTATTTTGATATATCGCTAAAGAAGCTTTGTACCTCATAAAACTTTCTGCGTTTTACATTGTCTGCATCAATAATTCCATAGCAGAACTGCTCTGCACCCTTAGTTGCTCCTCTGTATCTGAAATACATCAGTGACTCACAGCCATGTGCCATACCTTGATATGACCACATTTTTGCCTGATTGGGACGAGGCAAAAATCCTGTTACATCGTGCCCCTGTGCACCCATTATTGCTTCTGTTATCCAGAAATTCTCCCCCTTTAGTCCTCTGATATAGTCAAGAGCAAATGCTATTTCATGAGGAGGTATAGGCTCCTTTTGACCGCCCCATACAGGATAATTGTTATATGCTACGCAATCGAGTGAAGCGGCAAGCTTTGAATAATCAACATGCTTGCCAAGACCGCCTCCGGGGAAATCGTGCATAACGACTGCGTTGGGTGCAATCTCTTTTATTAGTCTTACCTGAAATTCGGCAAAATCTACGATACTCTTACTTCTGAATCTTTCCCAATCCTGTCTTAACGCAGGATTATGCGTTGTTATTGTTTGGGCAGGTATAGGAATTTCGTCAAAAGAATTGTATTCCTGCGACCAGAAAGTTGTTCCGTATATATCGTTAAGCTTATCAATGTCACCATTAAATTTGTCACAAAGAAATTCACGAAATGCGTTCTGACAATTTTGACAGAAACAAATATCACTGCCCTCATGACCAAATTCATTGTCTATTTGCCATGCAACAATTGATTCCTCATCTTTATAGTGTGAAACAAGTTCTCTTATGATTTTCTCAGAGTATTCATACATTTTCTTGCTGTTAAAGCAGTAAACATGTCTTCCGCCAAAGCTTCTCTTTTTACCGCCCTCAAACTCGGATATAATGTCGGGATGCTTTGCTGCAAGCCATGCGGGAATTGTTGCTGTGGGAGTACCCATAATCACTTTGAGTCCTCTCTCCTTCGCCCTCGCAATTACATTATCAAAAAATGAAAAATCGTATTCCCCTTCCCTTTTCTCCATAAGATGCCATGAGAATTCTGCTATACGAATGACATTGCAACCAAGTTCAACTATTGTATCCAAATCCGCATCAAGCAATGATTCGTCCCACTGCTCAGGATAATAATCAACTCCCAATAACATATTAACCTCCGTTCCGCCGCCCTGCATCGGCAATCGTCAAATTAAAAGCTCTTATTTGCAGGGATAAATGATAAAAGCTTTTGTGCGTTCAAGCACATTTTTCATTGTAATATAATCTCAAGTTGTGTATAGTGTAATTAATCTCTGCATATAAGAGGAGCACCCGGCATACGCCAAGTGCTCCGGGATTTTATTTGGATGCCGCTTCTGCTCTTCTCTTTTCCAGAGTTTCACGAACTTCTGTATAGAACTTGGGTGTAAGCTTATATCCCTTTATGTAGAACAAGAAACATAGTGCTGAAAGTATTGCGGGGATAAGGAACATAATTATCCTCATACCATTTTCAGCCATAGGAGTCTGCTCAACATTTGCAACATAACCGATAGCTGTTAAACCAATACCGCTCAAAAAGCCACTGAATGCACCTGCAAACTTAACCACAAATGTCTGCATTGAGAATAGAATACTTTCGTTTCTCGTTCCGAGCTTGTATTCACCGTAGTCAACAACCTCTGATAAGAATACTGTGATAAATACCAGCATAAATCCTATTCCGATATTAACAATAGCACTGCATACACCAACGCCAATAACCGAAGTGGGTGCAACATATCCCAATACCCATAAAATTGCAAAGCCTATTACAGGGCAAAAGCTTGCCATAAAGAACGATATTTTCTTACCTATTCTCTTTGATAACATAGGCAATATAGCCATTGATACCATCTGTGCAATACCTGCAACTCCTGCATATACAGGGTAAAGCATACCGTTGCCCTCTACTGCATATGTACGCTCTGCGACATATTTAAAGTAATATAGTGCAAAGCTGTTTGAAAGCTGGTATGCAATATTAAAGAACAGTGCAATACCAAGAACTATTTTTACCTGGTCGTTTTTGAAAAGAACATTAATCATTCCCTTAACACTCGTTTTTTCAGCTTTCGGAACGACAATTCTTTCCTTACAAGCCAAACAAGTTATCAGTGATGCAAAAATAAAGAATACAGCTATAATTGTTGCAAGGATTGAGAATCCCTTTACATCATTATTTCCACCGAAGTATGCAACAAGTGCAAGACCGAATGAGTTAATAACAAGCCATGCACAGCTCGCAAAAATTCGTGGAATTGCCGAAATCTGGCTACGCTCATCCTCGTCATCTGTCAATGCAGGTACCATTGACCAATAAGGTATATCCATAACCGTATATGTCATACCCCAAAGGATATAGAATATCGAACACCATACAAGATAGCTCTTACCCTCAAGTGAGTTATTTGCAAAAAGAAGTACAAGGACGATTGCATTCATAATCGTACCTATCAAAATCCAGGGTCTGAATTTACCCCATTTGCTCTTTGTGTTGTCAACAATCATTCCCATAAACGGGTCATTGAATGCGTCCCATATTCTTGCTACCATAAACAATCCGCCGACAAATGCCGGTGCAACACCACGATAGTCGGTCAAATACATCATAAGATATGTTCCGACAATTGCATAAACAGCATCTTTTCCGAATGCTCCAATACCAAAGCTGAGCTTTGATATAAAGCTGAGTTTTTTGTTGTTCATTATAATCCTCCTTAATTTTCTGCCATACGGACATTTTTGAAACTGCCCATATTTGATGATTACGAATAGTTTTACATTATAGACAGAATAGTACCGACATCAAACTGTTCCTTTCTCGCATGCATAGAAAACAACATATGAATACCTATATACAAACGCAGTGTATATGCGGTTTATCGACCATTTTTTCTGCCTCTTTGATTACATTATAGCATACGGAAAAAGAAAAAATATGCACGAATTGTGTTATTATATGCACAAAATGATACAATTTATATTGACTTTTTGAACATAAACATATATAATATTAATGAAAATTCATCTGAATTTCGTAATATCAACTCTAAAAACAGGAGGAAATACTATGTATGTTAATGCGGCTTATCTTAATAATTACCTTCCTGAGATTATTGATGATACAATACCGCTTAAGGTAACAAGCTGCGGTAAGTACAAAATGAAATCGAGGGATGTTTTTCAAACACGACGGGACAAAGGACGGGGTGACTACCAGATTCTATATGTGGATTCCGGAAAAGGACATTTTTTCATAGATGGAAAAGAGCATATCGTGCCTGCAGGCAATATGGTCATCTACTACCCCAATTCACCTCAGCTTTACAGATATTACTGTAAGGATAAAACCTCTGTGTACTGGGTGCATTTTACAGGTGCTCATGTTCAAGCAATATTTGACCATTATAATATTCCTCGCCAATCAGGAGTAATACATAGCGGAGTTTCTCCGGACTATCAATGGCTGTTTAGTCAAATTATCAGAGAATTGCAAACAAATAGAACAAAGAGCGACGAAATGCTTACCCTATTACTAATAAATATACTTATGTTTGTAAACCGTAGTCTTGAGATGAAAACAAAATTTGCCGATACAACAGAAAAAGAAATTACATACGCAATGTATCATTTCAGGGAAAATTTTAATAAAGAGATAAATATAGATGATTATGCAAGGGAATGTAACATAAGCGTATGTTGGTTTATACGCTGTTTTAAGCAAGTAACGGGTCAGACGCCGCTACAGTACATAATATCTCTCAGGATCTCTAATGCACAGATGCTTCTTGAAACAACGGATTATACCATTGCACAAATAGCACAAGAGGTTGGATATGATAATCCGCTGTACTTCAGCAGACTATTTCATAAACAAACGGGGGTTTCACCAAACCAGTATAGAAAAAAATTGCGTTATATATGAGGTTGAATATATCAGAGATTTTTATTGTTTCACAACAGGGGCTGTTGCATTTAGCGCAGATCGTTCAAAGGCTTAAAATGGACGGCGCGGAAAATGTTGTGTAAATAGTATAAAAACGAACCTCCTGGGTGAAAATTATGGTAGAAATAATTTTTATCAAGGAGGTTTTTCGACAATGAAAATACCAAAAGAACTT
>JAXJPK010000113.1:0-3885 GCA_036311705.1 Clostridia bacterium | reverse complement strand
CGTCCGTTCTGCACTATTTTTTTGCATCCCCCAAAGAACTAACTCCAATTTTGTGGTCTTTTGTAATTATTTAACTATTGCGTTGTTTGTAAGCATCTCAATAGTTTTCGCAAATATCATATCTTTCTTGATTGAATCAAGCTCCGGCTCCGAAATAAGCTCCTTAAGCTTATCAAGCTCCATATTGTACTTCTTTGACATATCAACAAGATTCAACTCTACCTCTTCAGGGCTGACTTCAATAGCCTCTGCAGCTGAAATTGCATCAATAACCAAACCTGCACTAACGGTCTTTACCGACTGCTCATGGTATGATTCCTTTAATGTATCAAGTGTCTGTCCTGTGTACTTCATATACATATCAAGGCTAAGTCCCTGGTATGAAAGATTCTGGGCCATATCGTTTATTGCCTTTTCTGTCTGATACTCAATCATAGCTTCAGGAATATCAAATTCAGCATTCTCAACAGCCTTTTCTACAACAGCGTTCTGTATTTCACCTTCTGCCTTTTCCTTAGCTTTTTCCTCAAGCTTTGCTCTGACATCAGCCTTATATTCTGCCAATGTATCAAACTCACTAACCTCGCTTGCAAAATCATCATCAAGCTCAGGAAGCTCTCTTACCTTTATCTCATTTATCTTAACCTTAAACAATGCGTCCTTACCCTTTAGTTCCTCTGCGTGATAATCCTCGGGGAATGTAACATTTACATCAACAAGGTCGTCAATCTTAGCACCTACAAGCTGGTCCTCAAATCCTGGGATAAATGTGTTTGAACCGATTTCAAGGTCATAGTTTTCGCCCTTGCCGCCTTCAAATGCAACACCGTCAACAAATCCCTCAAAATCAATAACAGCTGTATCGCCCTTTTCAACTGCACGGTCATCAACACTGATTAGTCTTGCATTTCTCTGTCTTGCAGCCTCAAGCTCCTTATCAACCTCTTCGTCTGTTACAGTATAGTCAACTTTTTCTACCTCTATACCCTTATACTTGCCAAGTTTTACCTCAGGTCTTGTTGTAACCAAAGCTGTGAACACAACCGGTTCGCCATCCTTGATTTCCTCAACATCAAACTCAGGACGAGCAACAACATCAAGTCCGCTCTCCTTCAATGCTTCCTCATATGCCATAGGAAGTACATCATTTAACGCATCATCATAAAAAACAGCCTTTGTATAGTTCTTGATAACTATAGACTTAGGTGCTTTACCCTTTCTGAAGCCGGGGATATTGAACTTACCCTTATTCTTATTATACGCCCTGTCAATAGCCTTTTCAAATTCCTCTGCGGTTACTTCAAAAGTAATCTTACTTAAATTCTTCTCTACCTCTTCACACTTAACTGCCATGTGATTAGTCCTCCTTTAGTTTTCTGCCGTACAACCGCACAACAGACATTTCAAAAATCCGTTTAATTATATCATATATTTTACTAAAATGCAATGAATTTTCAAAAAAATTTATAAATTTTATAACTTCAACACAAAAATAACGCTATTATATGCTTTTATAGTACATATTGACATCAAAAAATACGCATACTGCTTGCAGTGATGCGTATTTTTTGATTATTAATTTCTATTATCTAAATTAGACGGTGGCAGGATGTACATATTCTTGAATTCCTTGTATAATTCCTTGTACTCCTGTGATGCTCGTCTTTCTGCGTGTGCGTCCGAATGCATATCATATGATGTATCGTTCTTTTGTATAACAAACGCCGCAATGTTCTGGCAATGGTAGCTTATTCTCTCAAATGATGTTACATAGTCAGTGAACAATACGCCCGTTTCAACCGTACATCTACCCTCACGCATACGGGCAATATGGCGTTTCTTAAGCGATTCACCCAATCTTTCTATAACATCGCCCAACGGGTCAATCTTATACGCTGTTTCCATATCATCATTTGTGAACACGCATATTGCCTTGTCCATAATATCTGAAACAGCGCTCACCAAAACCTTCAATTCCTCATCAGCTTTTTCGGAGAATTTTGAGCCTTTTTCGCTTTTTGCTCTTGAAGTATATAGAATTTCTTTCTGATAGTCTGTTATCCGTTCAAACTCACTTATCGCATGAAGCAGAAGCGTAACCTGTCTTGACTGGTGATTTCCTGTTGCCCGAGCAGACATCTTAACAAGGTACTTACCTAATTTATCCTCATATTTATCCAACTGCGTTTCATTATCAACAATGATTTGGTCAATTTTATCGGTTATATTGTCTATACTTTTAACGGCACATTCAAGCGTTTCACGAGCTATATATGCCATATTTCGTGTAAGAGTTGTACACTCATCAAGTGCAAACTGCGGATTTTGGAAGAATCTCTCGTCCAATACAGAGAACATATCCGTCTCCTCGCCGCCGCGAATAGTAAGGCGTGCAAGTTTTTCAAGCAGTCCCATAAACGGTAGGAAAACTATGGTAGTAATCAACTTGAACGAGGTATGAACCACAGCAATACTCAACGGACTTATCGTTTCACTCAAGAACCCGAAATGAACAAACGAATTTATCAGATAGAATACCGACAAGCATAGCACAGTACCGATTATGTTAAAATACAAATGAACAGCCGCCGCGCGCTTTGCGTTCTTGCTTGCACCTATTGATGCAATAATAACCGTTATACAAGTACCGATATTCTGACCAAGAATTATCGGTATGGCAGACCCAAAGGTTATCGAACCCGTTACGGACAAAGCCTGCAAAATGCCGACAGATGCCGATGAGGACTGAATAACTGCCGTAAATACAGTACCAGCAATTACACCCAGTATCGGGTTTTCGAACATTGTTAAAAAGTTCGTAAAGCTCTCATTGTCTTTTAGCCCGCTTACCGAGCCTGACATCGTTTCCATACCGAACATTAATATCGCAAAACCAATTAGGATATTTGCAATATTCTTTCGCTTTGATGACTTTGTAGTCATCGTTATCACAATACCGATTGCTGCCAAAATAGGTGTGAAATTAGCCGGTTTTAACAGCTGTATGAACAGACTGTCGCCCTCAATCCCCGTCAAGCTCAAAATCCAAGCCGTCATAGCCGTACCGATGTTTGCACCGATAATAATTCCTACTGACTGGCCCAGCTTCATTATGCCCGAGTTTACAAAGCCGACCACCATAACGGTAGTAGCGGAGGATGACTGAATAATAGCCGTTACGATTGTACCCAGGAGGATACCCCGCAATCTTGTAGAAGTCAAGCGTGCAAGAAGACTCTCAAGCTTACCGCCGCCTAATCGTTCCAGACCATCTCCCATCACATTCATTCCGTACAGGAACAGTGACAGTCCGCCAATAAGCTGTAAAATCTCAATAATCCCAAATTCTCCCATAGGTTTTTCCTTTCAGCAAAAGAAATTGCTTTTTGTATTATGTGTCACAGAATAATTTTATACTAAATATGGTAAATAGTCAATATTAAAATTATCCATATGGCAAAAAAACAAGCTGTTTCAAATATATATTTTAAACAGCTTGTTTACTCCTTATCTCAATTTAATAGCTTTTTGGAAACTAACATTTCCTTGAACGCTTGCCTCAACATCACCAATAGACATAGCCTCCGGTGCCGGTGCAGTTGCCGGGCTCGATGTTGTAGGTGTAGGTACAACGCCGCCCTCCGTAGCAACAAATTCATCATTGAACTTAAAAACTTTTATTTTCGGATTTATATAGTTCTTCATATTCTTCTCCCCATTAATTATTAGCATTAACTGTATCCTTGCTGAAATACACTCTTAAATCTTTACTTTTCTTAGGAATTCCATAAACCTGTAGTGCAACGACAATGTTACCACTGCCCGTTGTGTTAGTTTTATTCCAATAATTTCCCTGTGTACCGCCGCCATATTCAATATTTATGG
>JAXJPK010000112.1:0-1608 GCA_036311705.1 Clostridia bacterium | reverse complement strand
CCTATGGCGAGGATTTGAAGAAGTACACAGATGTTATTTCAATTCACGGCAGATATGCTCATCCTATGGTTGAGATGATTGCGGCTATGGACGCCAACGGCTGGGGTGATAAGAAGGTTGTAAACTCAGAAGCGTATAATTTCGCAGGCTACCGTGTTGGAAACAAGTTTGATTATAAAACAAAGAGTATGCAGTATCTCATGCACGATATGGTGAATATCAAGCTCGGTACGGACGCAAATGCGTATTTCCAGGTGGGTGCATATAACAACGCTTATATGGAGGCAAAAACATCCGACTTCGCAACATGGGGATGCTTCCGTGCATTCGGCAGAAATGAATTTTATGGCGGCAGCTCCGTAATATATTCATGGAATAAGCTTATGGGTAAGGAATGTAAGCTTGAGGGTGAGTATCAGTTCGGCGATGTTAGAGGAGTACGCTTCACAATGGACGGCGAGCCCCTTGTGGTATTCTGGAACACAAAGAACAGTGACTTTGCAATGCCCAATGAATTAAAAGGACTTCTTAACGGAAATACAACTCTTTATGACTATGAGTTAAAGGATAATATTGACCCCGATAACCTCATGCAGAAGAAAATGTATTATATCGTCGGAGCAGACGAGAAAGAGCTCAATAAGCTTTCATATACTGATGATGCGGCTCTTGATACAGAGTATTTAGCTCCCCATTATACAGCCGTTCGTGAAGAAAAGGTAATTCCGGACCTTGAAGATTTTGATGAATCATTCGTTAAATATGAGAATAAGTCTGCAAAGCCTTTTAACGAAAAGACATTTGAACTTAATGAGGATATAGACTGGATAACATCAGACTGGAAGTGGTGTGCACGCAAGGCAGGTGCACAGGCACCTGAGGGTTACGATGTGCGTCACGCTGTCCATCTTGATAAAGACGGACTGTACATAGTTGTGGATGTTACCGACCCCATATTCTATCAGACAGGCACATCTGCCGAAAGCGGCAGACTATGGCAGGGTGACTCAATCCAGTTTGCGTTTAACGCATCTTTGGAAACTAACCAAAAGGGTAAATTTGAGGCACAGTTAGCACTGACAGACGAGGGCGTACTGCTTTATAAGCAGGCTTGCCAGGATGTGGGAGCAATGCTGCCGGAGCAGTTCACAAAAGCATCGACTATCATGCCGTCGGAATACTCTCATGTAGAGAAAACCGATAAGGGCTTGCTCTACTGCGTATTTATCCCTGCATCGGAGCTGTTCCCCTATGCGTATCCGGGACCGAGAAACTATTTCAGAGTATCTATCCTGACAAATAATACAGATGACGATTCAGGCAGTCAGGGATATTTTGAATGGGGAAGCGGTATAGGCGGAACAAAGGAGGTAAATGACTATGCCGTGCTTGTACTGCCCGAATGGGAGCAAGCAAAGGCGAATAAATAAGTTGCCGAAAATAAATATTTTAATAGGCTGTTGCTTAAAACGCAACAGCCTATTTTTGTGTATGCCGTCAAACGGTCGGAGCTGTGTTTTTTAAATCCCCTTTTTTATATCCCTCTTTTCCACCGTCATGGGCAAAATTGGGTATAAAAAATCCTCATTGATATATATATATATATAT
>JAXJPK010000111.1:0-3370 GCA_036311705.1 Clostridia bacterium | reverse complement strand
TAATCTGATGATTTGGGGCAAAGTCCCTTATCACGCAAAAGGCAAAATTGAATAAAAAAATCGACCTTGTCGGATTCGTCCGATGAGGTCTTTTTTTACGCTTAATCAACCTTTAACTGCCGTATTTATGCAACTTTGAGCAATCTTAACCAAATCTAAATAAAAAATGCAACGCCGTAGCAATTAAAAACGGTTTTGCCTTTTTGGCAAAAACGACGATTGCCCAAAAACATCTGATTTATGGAATATAAAACATTGCAGGGTATTCCTGCAAGGTTTTTTCTTGTTATTCAGCAAAATAGATTTGCATTTTTTTATAGCAATCAAGTTTATCAGACATAATAATTTATAATCATAACCATCAGTAAACCGATGGTTTGAACGGCACATCAAAAAAGCACTGCATATCGCCGTTGCGGCATAACACGCAGTGCTCGTCTGTATTTATTTGTATTCCGATGCAGGCGTAACTATTATTTGCCTAAACACGGCACAGCACAAAACTCAACCTCCGTTTCACCTTTTACTGCGTCAGACTCGAATATTATAATTTCATTTTTGCCCTTCCTCAACAGCGATGCCGGAACATATAAGGTTTTTTGAGGGCCTATATCCCAATATCTTCCAATATTGAATTTGTTTATCATCACAAATCCCTTTGTGAAATTGTCAAGTCTCAAGAATGTATCGCAAGGCTCTTCTATTTCAAAATCGCCCCTGCAAAATAAGCTGTTTTCAACAGGATATTCCGTTTTATACACAACTCTTTCGAGATTTTCCATAGGAAGCGGATACACCGTCCAGTTAAAATGAATCTTGCCTCCGATTAAGCACCGTCCGGCGATACCTTTCTTTCGCATCATCTTGGGGCCAAAGTTTGCCCTTCCCATATTCTCACATAAAATTGTGAGAACATCGCCCTGTTTTGCGTCAAAGCTTATTTCCTTTTTTTCATCATTAACATAGACTATACCTTTTAAGGCCTTGTTAATATATACCTGGGCACGGTCTCCAATACTTTCAAAGCTGAGTACGGCGTCATTATATTCTCGATTTAATACTGTCTGATATGCAGTATAACCATAGCCATAGCCATACATTTCCATACACCTCGGAATTTCCGAATACATAGGCACTGATAAATTATCCAGATTGTCAAACAAACCCCCGAATTGGGTTAGCTTTACCTTTCCGTAGGCTTTTTTCGGTCTGTTGGGAGGTACATCAGGAAGCGGTTCATCGACATATTTTTTTATAACCTCTCTTACCGCATAATACTTCGGTGTTACATCGCCGCACTCGCTGAGCAGTGCGTCATAATCGTAGCTTGTCACATCAGGTGCAAATTTCTCATAATGATTGGCACCGCTTGTAAAGCCGAAATTAGTACCGCCGATAAACATATACATATTTAAGCTGCCTTTTTGTAGCATATCGTCCACAACAGAGGCATACTGTTCGGCAGAGGTTACATGATGCTCCTCATCTCCCCATGCGTCAAACCATCCGTTCCACATTTCCATGCACATTTTAGGCTGATTTGGGAACAACTCATCATGGGCAGCAAAATTTTCTGCCACACGACTTCCGAAATTAAGCGTTGACAAACAGCCGTCAATGCTACCGTCAAGAATATCTGTTTTTGAGGTTCCGTCAGAAGTAAACAGCGGTACATCAATGCCCCTACTGCGATAAAAGTCATATAAATGCTTCAGATATTTTTTATCATCACCGTAATACCCATATTCATTTTCACATTGGAGCATTATAACAGGGCCGCCGTTTGTGCACAGGAGTGGACGCACCTCTTCAAACAATCTGTCTAAATAGCGTTCAAAATATTTTATATATACAGGGTTTGAACAGCGAATTTCTATATCATCATAATTCTGAAGCCACCAAGGCAGACCGCCAAACTCCCACTCTGCACATATATATGGTCCCGGTCTTACTATAACCATTAATCCCTCTGCCGCAGCCTTTCTGATGAAGTCAGCAATATCCAATATTCCGTCAAAGCAATATTCGCCCTGCTTTTTCTCATGCATATTCCACACGCAGTATGTTTCTACGCAATTGCACCCAAGTGCACGCAGTTTTCTGAAAATATCGCACCATGTATCCGGCATATTTCTAAAATAGTGCACTGCTCCCGATATGATTTTTACAGCTTTATCATCTTTATAAAATTGATTCCCTCTTACTTCAAACTTCATTTATCTAACCTCACAATATTTTCTTATATGAATCAAAACTATTTTATCACAATTGATTATATAATGCAAGCTTTTCGCATGGAGAACTCACCTTAATTATTCATTACAAAAATCCTTTCTTAATGAATAGTTAATAAATAAAATCGACATTCCTCTAACGAAGAATGTCGATTTTTGACTCTCGTGTACGAAATAGATTACGAATATTTATGACATTATTTCAAATGTTATGTTTGGTGTTTCCTTGTGAACATCATCAAATACCTCTATCATTTTACTAATATATTCATTAAATTCTTCCGGCAAATCAGATAGTCCTCTAATATATACATGCAGATCATAATCACAGTAATTATCCAAACAATCCCACAATGCATCTAAATTCTCTCCGTAGTATTCAGGAAACCCGAAGCCTTCTTTTAAACGCTGGTGAATTTCACCTAAATACCTACATCCTGTAAAATCAAGTGTTATATACTCCATTTCTTTAATCCTCCTATTTAATTTCTAAGAATGTTTCATAATGGTCATATGTAACAAAAATCAATCCATCATTCGAAAACAATATTCTGTCATCATTTCGGTACCCGCCGGTATAATTTATATCTGCTTCATACCATAAGTATTGTAATAAAAAAGGACAACTTTTGTGAATAAACGGACACATTACCTCTTCACTCCTCACTATTACTTATTAATTCAAAAATCGGCAAGGGTTTTTAGTGAATAGTGAATATGTAATAGTGAAAAAGTAAAATCGACATTCCTCTAACGAAGAATGTCGATTTTTGGTGGACCATCTAGGACTCGAACCTAGGACCGTCCGGTTATGAGCCGGGAGCTCTAACCAACTGAGCTAATGGTCCATATGTTACGGTTTTCCCGTAACAGATGTTAAATTTGGTGACTCCAGCGGGAATCGAACCCGCGATACCGCCGTGAAAGGGCGGTGTCTTAACCGCTTGACCATGGAGCCATGGTTTTTGAGAAATAATCCGGCAGCGTTCTACTCTCCCGGGCAGTCACCCGCCAAGTACCATCGACGCAATTGATCTTAACTTCTGTGTTCGGTATGGGAACAGGTGGATCCTCAATGCCATTACCACCGGATTCTTTTCTCTTTTGAAGGTTTGTACCTTCAAAACTAAACAATG
>JAXJPK010000110.1:0-10426 GCA_036311705.1 Clostridia bacterium | reverse complement strand
GCTCATAGCACAACTGCACTTCTCATCTTTTTCAAGAGTTCTGCCGCAATAAATACATTCACGCATAAAAATCGCTCCTCTCGCTTATTTGTTAAACAATCTCATTTCAAATTCGGTCATTGCCGTTTTCGTTACATCCTTTGTACGCTTATAAAGCTTTAATTCAATATTGCCGACGCTCGCCTTAAAATCTGACGCCTCACTAAATGCTGTTGCAATATCTGTATGCTCGCTGAAGCTCTTTATTGCCTCAATCACTATTGTCTGTTCACCCTCGGCAAGATGCGTCTGTGCAGGTGTTGCCGTCAGTATATAATCACAGTTATAAATCTCCGAAAGCCGCCAAAAATCTCTTGAATCCACTTCGGGAAGCCCGACTATATATCTGTCCTCACGAGTTTCTTTCATATTTAGTGACGGAATTACATTATCAAGAATACTGCTGTTTACAGTGAATGATGATGCGAGAATACCACATTTTTTACCTTCAGGTATCTTTTTGTCAAGCTTACGCTTTAACGACAATATCTCACCTACATTATCCTGCTGTCTGGGTTTTACCGAGTATGTCGGCAACAAAGACAAATGTTTGATTTCACGAATGTTCTGCGGCTGTGTTCTCGGTATAAACGGGCTTATAAATGTCAAGGCTGAAACAATAGATAAAACAACCAGCATGATATGTGTATTTATTGAGTTAATAAACAGCATTAAAAGCACTGCCATTGCAGGAACATATAAAAGCAAATGCTGCTGACCGTGCGTTTGGGTTGACATAAACATCACTGCACAAACTATAATTTGAAATAATGCAAATGCACCCCGAAAATCTCGTTTTTTTATAATCGCAAGCGGTACAGCCGCCACCGTCAAAGCAATAAATGACACGCCAAAATATCTTGTTATAAGCTTAAAATCCGTAAAAATATCATATTTGTAGCTTGAATACAGCGTTCCGTAGTCCTTTAAGAGAATATTAGCGAAAAACGGATAAAACAGCACCACAAGCGTTAAACCGCAGGCTATGAGAGTTACAACAGTGTTTTTTATATCCTTTCTGACAAGTAAATTATCTATAATCATAGCCGTGATAAACGAAACCGAGAAAAACGCAAAATATCGCCTGAACACCATTATAACGGTTAGAAGTACACCAAGTAATATTGACTCTCGCATTCGTTTATTATCGTCTTTAAAATACAGATAATAACACAACATTCCAATCAGGACGCCGCCTATATCTATAAATCCAATTACAGTCAGATAAATAGCCGCAGGTATTGATATAAGGCTCATAACAAAGGCAAATTCAGGTGCTTTTGTTATCCGCTTTGCAAAAAGGAACACGGTAATTTGCGTCGGGATAAGATATATTGAAATTATGGCTGCTATATACGAAACCCTCGTCACCCCGAAAACCCTCATCCATAGTGACGGCAAAACAGCCGCTAAATAGTTATAATCGCTTGTACCGATAGAGTTATAAACCTCTGCAAAAAACTTGCCGTCCAAGGGTTTTTGAGTTAACATTCTGCATATATCCCAATATGTGGAATTATCCCAGAAATAGACGGTTTTACTCATCAGGGCATATATTATGCCCAGAATAAGTGTTAAAAGACATATGCCGCCCACAAAAAACACATTAAAGTATTTCCGTTCCGTTATTTTTATACTGTTTTTTCTGTCGTTTCTTTCAATCCACTCAAGAAGCTCCAAACCAACAACCTCCTAAATATCAAACAAGGACATTATTTCTTCATCTGTAAGATTACCGAGAGTTTTATTATTCACTCTAATTATATCATCGGCAAGCATCCTCTTTTTCGCATCAAACTCAAGCATTTTCTCCTCTATCGTGCCCTTAGACACAAGCTTGATAACCTGCACCGCACGGGTTTGACCTATGCGGTAAGCACGGTCTGTCGCCTGGTCGGTTACAGCGGGATTCCACCATAAATCATAATGGATAACCATATCCGCACCTGTGAGATTTATACCCGTTCCGCCGGCTTTAAGAGATACCAATACAGCATCTCCCTCGCCGTTATTAAACCGTTCGCATATTTCCACCCGCTCTTTTGCCGAATGACTGCCCGTTATCACAAAGCATTCACTGCCCTCGTTTTCAAGCCTTGCTTTTATTATATCAATCATTTTTCTGAACTGCGAGAAAATCAGTATCCTGTGTCCGGCAAGCTTTGCATCATTAACAAGCTCCGAGAGCAGTTCGAGCTTTCCGCTTTCGGCATTGGAAATATCATCGAATAAATACGGATGACAGCAAATTTGCCGCAATCGCAATATATCCGTGAGAATTGTCATTCTCGTACCGCCCTCACGGAGTAACCTTTCCGCCTCTTCCCTTGCTTTCAGGACATACGCCTGATATATTCCCTTTTGTTCTCGGGTTAGCTCAGCAAACATTGTTGTTTCAATTTTTTCGGGCAGCTCGTCAAGTACATCTCGTTTCATACGCCGCAAAACGAACGGGCGAATTATCCCCCTTAAAGCCTCGGATTCCTCAATACTATCGGCTAATGAACCAAACCGCTCTAAAAACTCCCTCGCAGATTTAAGATACCCGGGCATTACAAAGTCGAAAATTGACCATAATTCCATAACAGAGTTCTCTATCGGTGTACCCGTCAGTGCAAACTTATGCTCCGCCCTGATTTTCTTTACACTTATCGCATTCATTGTTTTTCGATTTTTAATGTACTGTGCCTCATCAATTATGCAATACGAAAACTCAATATCTTTATAAATACCTATATCCCTGCGTAGTAACGGATATGATGTTATCACAAACTCATAGCCGTTAATTGTCTTAATCAGTTCACTTCTCGTTTCTTTGCTTCCGCTTATTACGAGGAATTTAATATTCGGAAAAAATCGTTCTATCTCCTTTTGCCAGTTATACACAAGTGTGCTCGGAGCAACAATTAATGACGGCTTATCGGGCTTTTCTCCATGAATATAGCAAATAGTCTGCAATGTTTTTCCAAGTCCCATATCATCGGCGAGAATACCGCCCATTCCTAACCTTGAAAGCTCTGAAAACCACGCCATTCCGTCCTTTTGGTATTCTCTTAAACTACCATTTAAGTCATTGGGGATTTGCGGTTTTAACGAACGAATTTCATTTAAATATTCCTTTATTGTTTCGTCTTTTATAACCCCTTCTGCCGCCTCAATTCGCAAAAGCTCAAATTTAGGCAGTTCTTTGTATCCGTTAATTAAATCCTCTGCTGTTACCTCAACAGTTTCGAGCAACTCCAAAACATCTCGTTTTTTATTATTTTTAAGATTTAAATAGCTGCCGTCGGACAAATGCAGATATTCCTCTTTTCTTTTAATAGCTTTAAGGATTTCTCTTATTTCCTCACCCGTAAATTCGGATTTAAAACCAATTTCCAGATAATCGCTTGCCTTGTTATAGCCTGCATTTACCGTAATATCAAAATTATCCCTTATTTTTATCCCCTTAAAGCGTTCGCTCATAACTATTTTTGCATACTTTGACAAAATGGGGATTTCCCTTGTGATAAAGCTGTAAATTTCACCATCGCCCGACAGCCTGTAAAAAGACCTCTCTCTTGTGAATTTCGAGAACATAGAAAGCAATCTATCCTCTTTATCATACTTTCTAATTATAATTTTCCCACTACGGTCCTCCTGATTTGTTGGAAGCGCAAATTGGACTGTTCCATACTTTGCGGACACAACAGCCGTTATGTCATTCCCATCGCTGTCAAGATAAACCACAAATTCAGGCTCATCATTTATTACAATATCATCAACGCCGTTTATGACAACACCATGCCTGTTACGAAGCTTTGGCAATACAAACGACACAAAAAGCATTGCATTATCACCCTTAAATGTTATTTGCGTTCTGTTCACATCCGACATTGAGCGATATATGGGCATAAAATAATCTCTCCACGCAGGAGTGGTGTTATAGATAGTATCATTATAGAAAAACCACTCTCCATTTGGAGTTATGGCAAATCCACTCTCCGAAAGAGACATTATTATGTCTTTGCCAAATGCCTCGACATCAATTAAAATATCGGGATCCTCTTTCTTAATTCTTATGTTGTTTATCGTAATTCCATCATAGATGAATTTGAAATCCATACCGCACATATACGGCAGTATTCTCCGCATAACAGCTGAGCCAAACGAGGTCTTTGATGATGCCTTTCGGTATAAATCAACGCCTGCGGAACGAGTTTGATAAACCTCCGCCATTATTTTTATTATCATATCCTCGTTTTCGGGGAAATACATTTCCCTCCTTGAATATACATTCGACCTATCAACCTTAAATTCACGATATGTCAAATAGCAATCCAGGAAGTTTTCCAAGCCCTGTATCCTTCCGCCGCAATCGGGCAAGGAAACAGACATCTCAAATTCGGGTTTTCCGCCCTTATTTGGTTTTACAAACAGCTCAAATGATGCCCTGATTTTTTTCCTCTCACCATGAGTCGAAAATTCACGGCAAAGTGCTGTCGCAATTTTGTCATTTTCGTTTATTATGCCAATCCCTGCATCAAGTTCAGCCATTCTCTGCTTTAGTGCCGCAACAATATGTTTACAAGCAGAATGCATAGTTTCATAGTATGCACAGGTGCAAAGCTCGCTTTTTATTCCATTTTCGTCAAAGGTTATATAAACATTATATATTTCCTCACCGTCAACCGCCGCTGACAGCTCTGTTTCGGAGCGTTTACGCATATGAACCCGGCCCTCAGTGAAATACTCTGTTCCACGACGGTAAATCATGTCCGAACAACGCTGTTTTATCATCGAATCCGTTATTTTCATAAACCTCACACCTCCGATTTCTCTATCATTTCATTATACCACTTTTTTCCGATTTTTACAATCGTTTTTTATAAAAACATTTGTAAACTTTTTCACAAAAAAAGAACGGCAAAAATGTGAATTTGTATTACACATTCTTCCGTTCTAAAATTTTATCTCATATTCAGTATCGCACTTCTAATCCCTGATGATGAAACAACCACAGGATAGTTTATGAACACAACATCATCTATATCCATAGTCTTACAAAATTCATTAAGATTAAACCGTGCATAGTTACCGCCAAACCCATTAAATTTTCTCGGGTCAACAACACATACTTTTTTGTAATTATGCATTGCCCATGTAGCAAACGCATTTCCAAATGATTCCTTAATTATAACTATGGATTCGTCACCGGGTGCGTCTGTATAGAATACCGTTACGGGTGCATCACCGCCAATAAAGCACGAATACGCATTATTTTGCGTGTTTACCGCTTTTACGGTATATTGGGGCTTTGTTACAGCACAATCCGAAAATACCGTACCGACGGTTGCAAACTTCGGCATAAACCGTTCCAAAAGCTCGGGGCTGTTTCTCATAATATTTCCCGCCGCTGTTCCTTTTGCAAAGCTTGCGAAGGAGCCGATATGATTATATGACGGCACATTTACGAATGAATCAAGCGAATCAATCGTTCCGCCCTTCATTTCAATGAACGCCTTGTAGGCATAGTACGCTCCACGCTGTGTCCAATGATGGTCTGTAGCAAAATATATTTTCTCGTCACAATGCTCCGATAATGCATCATACACATTTACAGGCGTAACCTTGTTGCTTAAATTCTTATAAACCTCTTGTATCCCCGAAAGCTGGTTGGGGTATAGACTAAGCGGTGCAAAAAATTCGGCTGATGTTGGGACAAGGATGTTATATACATTAACATTCTCCAATGAATCTGCAACCGCATTTATAACGCCTGCATATTTTTGAGCGTCTGTTGCTGACGCACTCACAAGCTCCATTCCAAATCCATCTACAACCGTTACGCCGCCGCCTCTTACAACGCTTTTACCCGACAAACGATACTTGTCCGTCCTTGAAGTCTTAAAAATCGAGTTTCTGTCACGATAGCTTTTAGGTGTACCGTATGCAACCGCATCAACATTTGCCACAGTCTTTAGCATCTCGTCACTTATGTACATAACACCAAAAATACTAATAGGCAAATAGTCATAGTATAATTCTGTGCCGTTTTTACGGATTTTACCCTCGTTTGTGTGGATATATGAATAATCCCCATTTTTATAGCATATTACAGAGCTCGTTTCGCTATCCCAACCAAGAGCAAACCCACAGCTGTCGAGTGTGCTGTCAAGCGGAACAAAAAGCTTGCCGTTATAAATATACGGTTCACCCTCAAGCTCGGTTTCTCTGCCGTTTGCAAAAGCCTTCTTGCTGTCTGAAATAACGGTTATTATTCCATATTCCTCAAGTGCAGATGGAGCCGTCATTTTAATGCCTGTCAGATACTCTATCAGCTCATTGCTTATGTAGAATACACCGTCCTTTATTATAGACGGTGAATCAAGCCACTCCATTTTCTGATTATTCAGAACTTCGTTGCGATTAGGAAATACATAGAAAACCTCGCCGTTTGCAATACATATTTCTGCATTCCTCTCACTATCCCAGCCGAGTGTTACACCCAAGCTTGGCAGTATCTCATCTATAGGTAAATACAGATATTCTTTATCGATTTTATATACAAACGCAGATGATGAAATCGGTATCTCTCTCCCATTCTCCATAACAACTTTATCCGTATATACCTTTGCGGATTCTTTAGCATTAACAACGCTTATGCACGAAAGAATTATTATTAATGACATAATAATTGAAATTAGTTTTTTCACGACTTTATCCTCATTAATACACAAACTCAAACTCTATATCTCCGATTTGAACCATCTGTCCTTCCTCGATACCCATATTAATAAGCTCCTCGATAACACCTCTGTTAATCAACGCTCTCTGGAAATAGCCCAAGCTCTCATTATCATCAAAGGTTACGCTGTTTCCTACTGCCTCTATCCACGAGCCTGTTATAACAAATGTGTCACCCTCACGATGGATTTCAAAGCCCTTTCCGCTCTTGTCAACAAAACGCTCGGCTTCAAGATCAACCTGCGGCTCAAATGTGACAATCGGAGGAAGCTTTTGCAGCTCCTCATATGTGTATTTCATAAGTTCATCTACGCCTTTACCCGTCGCCGCTGAGATTGTAAAGACTTTATAGCCACGCTTGTTCATTTCAGTCTTAAACCCTTCAAAGACTTCCTCATCCTGAATGATGTCGGTCTTATTTGCAACAACTATCTGCGGGCGTTCCTCAAGTGCCATATCGTATGCGGACAGCTCCTCATTAATTATATCAAAATCCTCTATTGGATTTCTGCCCTCGATTGATGAAACATCAACAACATGGAGCAGTACCCGAGTTCTTTCAATATGCCTTAAAAACTCGTGTCCAAGACCTATACCCTCGCTCGCACCCTCGATAATTCCGGGAATATCCGCCATCACAAAACTGCGTCTGTCGCCTAAATCCACTACACCGAGATTAGGCTCAAGGGTTGTAAAATGATAATTTGCAATTTTAGGCTGTGCCTTTGTTGTCATAGACAACAGAGTTGATTTTCCGACATTCGGGAAACCTACAAGCCCGACATCAGCCAAAAGCTTTAATTCAAGAATAACTTCTCTTTCCTCTCCCGGCTGACCGTTTTTTGCAAAATTGGGAGCCTGACGAATAGCTGTTGCGAAGTGTGAATTTCCCCAACCGCCGTTACCGCCTTGAGCAATAACAACATCTTTTTCAGGGTCAGACATATCGGCAAGTATTAGATTTGATTCGGCATCACGAACAAGAGTGCCCTGCGGAACATTTATTATAATATCCTCGCCGCTCTTACCTTTTTTACGCTGTCCTGCACCGTCCATACCCGTCCTTGCGGCGTATTTACGCTTATATTTAAAATCCATAAGTGTTGTCATACCTGTATCTACATGGAATATGACATTACCGCCGTTACCGCCGTCACCGCCGTCAGGTCCGCCGGCAGGAACATATTTTTCTCTACGCCATGAAATCGCCCCATTACCGCCGTTACCCGCTTTAATAAATATTTTTGCTTTATCGGTAAACATCAAAACCCCTCCTTTTCTTAAATAACAAAGTGCCTCTAATGCACACCTTTAGGCGTTAATATAATCGCTTTTTATGCCCATACGCATTTTTCCGATCGTAGATAGAAAAATACGCACAGTTCATTATTTTAAATTCTTGTTTAATAAAGCAAAAAATCCCAAAACACTTTTGCTTTGGGATTAATCTTACCTTAATTAGTCAGCATATACGCTGCACTGTTTTTTATCTCTGCCAAGTCTTTCAAACTTAACTTTACCGTCGATAAGAGCAAACAATGTATCATCTTTACCTCTGCCTACATTGTTACCCGGATGAATCTTTGTACCTCTCTGTCTTACGAGAATATTGCCGGCAAGAACAAACTGACCGTCAGCTCTCTTAACGCCGAGTCTTTTCGATTCACTGTCACGACCGTTTTTGGTACTTCCCACACCTTTTTTATGTGCCATGTGTTACACCTCCGTGAAAATCAAAATCGTAAAATTTAACTCAAACAAGCTCAAGTCTTACGCATTAATAGCTGTAATCTCAACCTTTGTATAAGGCTGTCTGTGACCCTTCTTTTTACGCTCGTTCTTCTTTCTCTTCATCTTGAAAACAACGACCTTCTTAGATTTGCCGTTCTTAATAGCCTTAGCTGTTACTGTTGCACCCTCAACAATAGGAGTACCAACCTTTACAGCATCGCCTTCACCGGCCATAAGCACTTTGTCAAAAGTAACCTCTGCACCTTCTTCAACATTGAGCTTCTCGATGAATACAACATCACCTTCTGTTACCTTATACTGCTTACCGCCTGTTTCGATAATTGCGTACATATTGTTACACCTCCTCTAAATAATAATGAGGACACGCTAATTACGGTATGCTTACACATTTAGAAAACCGTTTCTATGCGGTCACCATAATATTATAACAGATATATACATAGTTGTCAAGCTTTTTAAAAAAAATTTTATAAAGAATTATCAACCCTTGTAATTTATTATTGTGCCTACCGCAGGCTTCGGGAAAATGCTCAACGAACGGAACGGGAATTTCTCATCATTATCGGTTATTGCTTGTATTTGCTCAACCTTAACGGGATTCATTGCTATAAGCACATCAGCGTTCCCCGCTTCAATCTCTTTAACGCACTTATTTGTGCTGATTGATGTTGAAACACACTTTTCATAATCATCATAAATCCCGAAAATCTCTTTTATAATAAGCTCTCTCAAAACAACTGTATCAATGTTACAATATTCCATTGATTTTTCAGCCATAAGCTCATTTTTAATATGGTCAGTATCCTTAAGCGTCAACCGATAAAAATAATTCCCACTACTATATACGCCGAATACCGTATTCAGCCGTTTGGTTGAAATCTGCTTTTTCATTGTCTGTGTGATACTCTCATCTTGTGCATCAACGATGATTTTTTCCACCTTGAAATGCTCCTGTGCCATACCGACGAAATAACTCTCCGAAAATCCGTTTGGAAGCTTTATTGCTCTATGCTCAGGCATAATCGCAACGCCGTCGGAATTTGCGTCAAACAACGATACCATTATGTAGTTATACGGCTCAAATCCCGTATGATTTGGATTTTTCGCTTTCATATAATTACGATGTTCAAGACAAGCCGTATATCTCGTCTGCCCATCGGTTATATACAATTTCACATTTTCCATAAGAGATGTGATTTCGTTTATCACATCTTTATCTTTTATACTCCATATTCTTTGATGAATATCATAATCGTTTGCACTGAACTCATAATCAGGCTCGTTAAGGCTTAATTCGTTCATAAGCCCCAGCAACCGTTTCTGCTGCTCGCTGTACAAACAAGAAATCATACTCAAGTCCGCATTGGTTGCTTTTAAAAGTTCGTATTTCCCCTGTCTTGATACCTCTCTGACTTCCTCGCACATACTGATATTATTACCCAACTCCTCAATCTCAAGTAATGCAACAAAAGTCATATTCTGATATTTTGTACCTCTAAGCTCAACTGTTTCCTCATAAAGGTAAATTGCTTCCTCATCATCTTGAACAAGCACGCCCTCATCTATCCACTTTTTCAAATATTCTGCCGCACGAGTGTATTTATTATTATCAGCCGTATCAGTTTCATAAGCTTTACCGTCAAAAAGCCTGATAGCATTGTATTCATTCAGATTATAGAGCTTATCTTTCTCCTCATCGCTAATATGATAACCTAACGGTGCTAAAACGGATGAGAGTTCTCCAACTTTATTTGAATTATAGAAAAAACCCTTAAAAGGTTTAATTTTTGCCATAACTAATCATTCCCCCTTTATGCCAAATATAATCTATGCACAGTATCACTGCTGAATACCATCTCTTATTTTTTTACATTTACTTCCATATATATAATATCACACTTTCTAAAAT
>JAXJPK010000109.1:0-5182 GCA_036311705.1 Clostridia bacterium | reverse complement strand
TTGTGCATTTCCATTGCTATTCTGCCGGTGCTTTTCAAGCCATACACAGCATTAACTTGTAAAATCCTCATATAACTCCTCTAATATATCCTCCACATATTTTTCCGCTTTAAAATTCTTATAGCTTTTGAAACCATGTATGTTTACTCGCCCAGTAGGCTCATACGGTTTTCCATATAGTGCTGTATAAACTCTTTCTGTTCAAATTTTTGCTCCGCAAATTCTCTTCCGGCATTGCCCATTTCGATACGCTTAACACTGTCTTCAAGCAATTGAACAATGGCTTTTTCCAACGCATAACTGTCTTTTATAGGAACTGATATTCCCGTTACGCCATCTTCAATAGCACTTGATGGGCCGGGATACTCTGTAACTATAACAGGGACACCCATTGCTGACGCTTCAATTACACTCATACCGAACCCTTCACGGTAACTCGGTAAAACGAAAATATCCATAGCCGAAATATATTTCTCCACATTTGAGACACGGTCAGTCTTGATAATATCACCACAGTTGCGGAAATATTCAAGAATATCAGTCTCAATGGTATCCTCTTTTTCAATCGGACCAACAAAAAGCAATTTTAAGTTAGGGTATTGTTCTTTTATTCTCTTAAAAGCTGTAAACAGCTCGTTACATCCCTTTTCTCTGCCTAATCTGCCAACAAAACCTACAACTATATCATCTTTTGAAATACTGTATTTTTCCTTTATTTCCTTTGCATACTCTTCCTTCTTCGACAAATCAAAAGCAGCCATATCCAACCCCTTTGCACTACCGTTCCATATAACGAGGCTTTTCTTTTTATCATAAAAACCTTCGCCTCGACAAAACTCCAAGTTTCCTATACTGTCAGGTTGAACTTGAGTAGAAATAGAACATACAAGCCGTTCAATGAATTTAAAAACTGTTCTTTTTATACCGTGCATAGTCACATATACCATACCCCATTGACAATATAAACGGACTGGTATTTTGGCTATCTTTGCCGCAACAGCCGCATACATACTTGCATTCGGAGTTGAATATTGAACCATATCAAACTTTTCAGATTTAAACAATTTTGTCAGTCTTCCGACACTTTGCAATGAACCTAAAAGATTTATACCTCTCGGGAAAGGTATTGGATATGTATGTACAAACGGGAATTCCTCCTTGAGCTGTTTCTCGTATTCGCTACTCATATTACACACAATCGAAACATCAACACCTCGTTTGTTATACTCATTCAAAAACGGCTTAACCCAGTTATTTATAGATGACCACATTGTTGTCACAATACAGATTTTTTTCATTTTGCAACACCTTTCAAGTTTTTCATTATAACTTCAAGCATACGCTCATGATTTCCGTCACTCACAAAGCTATTGTGCGGAGAAATAATTACATTGTCCATATCCCACAATGCACTACCTTGAGAAAGTGGCTCATCTTCAAATACATCAAGCACCGCTCCGCCAATATGTGTGTTTAAAGCCTCTATTAGTGCTTCGGTATCTACAATTGCTCCCCGAGCAATATTAACAAGCACCGAATTTGGTTTCATTGCCGAGAAGCACTTGGCGTCCATAAGATGATATGTTTCATTTGTTAGCGGAAGTGTTAAAACCACTATATCAGAATCTCGTAACACATCATCAATTTCATCAATAGGCTTGATTGATTCATACAGCTTGTTCTTGTATGGGAAAACATCAATCCCCACAATGTGACACCCAAAACAGCTAAACCGTTTTGCACATTCATCGCCAACGCTTCCACAACCAACAATACAAACTTTTTTATTATAAAGCTCCAACAAACCACGATGCTTTTCCCACTTGTGATTTCTTTGATTATCTCGAAAATATCCACTATGCTTATATAGCTGCATTACTCCACCAAGTGCAAATTCCGCCATTGGAATACTATACACTCCGCGTGCATTTGATATAATAATCCCTTTTTCTTTTATATATTCCATAGGGACACGATCATAACCTGCACTTGTTAACTGAATATATCGCAAAGACACAAATTCTGTTATTTCATGGTACAAAAAGATACCATTTCCTATAACTCCTTCAACCCAAGCATAATCACATGGCAGTTGCTCTTTTTCTTGTTGCATATAAACAACATTATGACCTGACAATCTCAAATTATTCAATTCTTCATCTGACCAATCAAATGCTCCGGTTACAAGTAAATTCATTTTATTACCCCAAATTTATAATTCTATTTATTGCATCGTTAAGCTTTTGTTTATTATTCAGAAAATATTTCTTATGACTTTCACATTCAGCCTCTAACTGTCGTATTTCACTAATGCCTTTTCTAAAAGTTGATTCAATTATATCTAAATCAGATATTTTATCAACATCGCAGAAGCTTCGTGACAATATTGCACAAGATGAGTCAAGACGATAGTGCTCCTTTATTATCATTTCCGCCGGAACAAGTCCCTTTCCCAAGGATGCAATACCGCCAAATCCATAAGGTATATTTTTATTCTTGATTTTTTCACATAGTGCCTCGACCATACCATTTGAGAGCAATTCAAACATAAAAGTCATACCATATCCAAGGCTTAAATCATTAAGACCTATATGCACAAAATCAATTCCGCCAAGCGATAAGATTTCATCAATATTCTCCACTGCTTCAGGGGTTTCGATAAGGAGCATAACCTTAGATTTCTTATTTACCGCAGAAAGAAATCTTTTAACTTCGTCTACTGTTTTAAAGAACGGTAGCATAACAATATCTGCACCATTCTCTATAGCCTGTTGTATTTCTTCCTCAGACGATATATACTCTTCGGTTTTATCATGTATCGGATTAACTCGAACAAGCACCTCTGATTTTGTAATAACCTCAGACACTCTTTTAATATCCTCAAGTGTATGTTGGGACTGAACGGTATCCATACCGCCTTGCCTATCCGACTTTCCAATATATTCAAGATCTATAAAAATTCTATCCACCCCTGCACTCTCAGCAATCTTTGCCACCCCGGGGCGATTAGTTATGTACATCAACTTTAGAGCCATTATTTCTCAACCATCACTTTCTCCTCAACCATCTCAGGTTTCGAAACCGTTTGACCCACATTTTCATTGTCAGCATTTGTCAATACTTTCCAAACAGTTAGCCACATTATTTTTAGGTCAAGCAAAAAAGATACATTATCCACATACCATACATTAAGTTCTATTCGATGATTCCACTCCACACCTTTTCTGCCGTTCACTTGTGCCCATCCTGTTATTCCCGGACGAACATCAAACATTTTAAATTGTTCTTTTGTGTACTGCTCAATAGGCCAGGGGTGATATGTAAGAGGCGGACGGGGACCAACAAAACTCATATCCCCCTTTAAAACATTAAACAGTTGTGGTATCTCATCCAGGCTTGTTTTTCTTAATACATTTCCAACCCGAGTTATACGCGAATCATTTTTACCTGAATACACTCCGGAACCCATTTGCTCTGCACCGACGCACATCGTTCTGAATTTTAAAATGTTATATACTTTCCCGGTATATCCGATTCGCTCTTGTTTGAATACAACAGGTCCTGACGAATCCAACTTAACTGCAATTGCAATAATAGCCATCGGAACTGAACAAAACATAATTCCAATAAACGAAAGGACTATATCAATTATTCTCTTAACAACACTTTTATACATTACTCATTCCTCATACTATGTAATCTATGTTTTAATTGGGTTTTAGAAATAAATATAAATAAAAATGCTATAAACAGCGATTGTGTAAAAGATTAGCAGAATAAACTTTAGGTGAATTTAGTATAAATTTCTTGACAAATATGTAACATTAACCCTCTTTAAAAACCAAAACCCAATATAGGCTATACAAGGATTATATCACTCTTTGATAAAGTTGTCAATTATTAAGCAAATTTTTTTGTTATTAGGGAATTGAAAAATTTCCTAATAACAAAAAAACTCCGTTTTAAAAACGAAGTTTTTTAATGTTGCATAAACATATTGCAAAAGACCTATTTAGTGAATTGCTTTTTCCTATTTCTGAATATATTCCTTCCAAATCCGCTTTTTTTCGGCTTAACAAGCTTGACATACATAGGGCAATCATTTCCTCTGTGGCGACCGATATATGGGCACTCCGGAGAGCGTTTATCAAGCTCATATGTATATTTACCCATTTTGCATTTTGAGCATAATTTTCTTTTGAACATAAATACTAATCTCCGTTTCTATACTCGTTGTCTTTTGGTGTGCCTGAAATTATTACGCAAAAAAGCAAAATTGAAAACGCCTCCGCACATGACACCGCACAAAATATAAATAATTATTTCATAGTTCCCTCTTTGTTATCTGTATATGCAGGGAACAGTATCTCCCTGCATATACAGATTTTTTATTTGCAGTCCTCCCACTTGATTTCAACGTTCTTATCGTCAAGATAATAGTTATGCGTTACCGTTGCTTCAAGAACTGTTGTGTAGTACCACTTATCTTTTTTAAGGTCGCTAAACGGGTTGAAGTCAAGCGATTTTACATATGGCTCTGACGGATTCCGCCCGAGTATCAAATTCACTACTTTCATAACCTCCGCACGGGTTATTTCTTTTTCGGGACGAATGGTACCGTCCTCATATCCCGAAATCATACCCGCACCGTACAATGCCATGATATCTTCATATGCCCAATGCTCGTTTGTTAAATCAGTGAATATATTTTTCGAATCCGACTTTTTGATTTTAGTAAATCGGCGTATCAATGCTGCAAATTCAGCTCTTGAAAGATTCTTTGACGGCTTAAATTCACCGTCGGGATAACCATTGACAATGCCTTTGTCCGACATATACTCAATATCGTGCGCTGACCAGCGACCGGTATTCACATCGGGGAACATTTCACCTGTTGCGACAAACGGCTTTTCATAGTCGTGGTTTGTAATTCGATACAAAATAGCGGTTATTTCCTCACGGGTAATCTTTCCGTTCGGCTTAACACTGCCATCGGGGTAGCCGTTTATATAACCAATATGCGTCAGGTTCTCGTTCCCGAAAATATCCTTTGTATATTTTCTTGTGTTGTCAACTACGCGGTTTCCGCTGCCGCCTCTGCCGCCTCCGCCACCTCCGCCGGTGTATTTGATTTCCGGTACGGTATATGTATGTTCCAACCTCGCCGTAAACGCTGTTCGGG
>JAXJPK010000108.1:0-3413 GCA_036311705.1 Clostridia bacterium | reverse complement strand
TTTCCGACTCTTTTATCGGACAAATCAAAAGCAAGCGGTCTTATCTCATAATCATCAAAGCCCTCTGCAGTGCTTATTTCAAGCACTGCACTGTCTTGTATATCCGCTGTAACAAAGTATGCCTCCTCGGTCTGGTCAAGGCTCCTTTGCTTGCCGCGAAAAACTCTGTTAAAGGGCATTGCCGACACGGTCACCTTGTTTAGTTCAAGCTCTTTTCCGTTTAGTTTTACACTGTATGTCTTCATTATTTAGTTCTCTTCCTTTCGTGTTATGATATAATTGATGCGGACAAGGAGACTACAAATCCCTTTCATTTTTATAATACCGCGTCCCATAACTCCTCATGGGGATTTGCAATAACCTCGGTGTTTATTAAAACGCCCTGCTCTGCCGCCAATGCCGCACCGGCATCAACAGCCGCACGGACATCGCTGACATCGCCTGTTAGTGTTACAAAGCACTTGCCTGCAAGACCTCTTGCCACACGCACCTCGATAAGCTCGATATATCCCGACTTAACAGCCGCATCGGCAGCTTCAATGGCACTTGCGGCAGTGAATGTTTCGATAATTCCAAATGCACGCTTGTTTTTTACATCAACCGCACCGTGAATTGCCTCAAAAACATTTTTTCCAAGATTACCTATCACAAATGTATCAATTAACGCATCCTCGGCAACAACCTTCGCTCTGTCAACCGACGCTTTAATAGCTGAAAGCTCGCCGCCGACTATCGTTACATACTTACCCGGGCATACCGAGCCCGAGCTAAGCAAAGTAATACCGGCACTTTTTAGCATTTCGTCCGTTACCACGATTCCTTTTGATACATTTTTACACTCAACCAATCCTATAGAATTCACCAGTGTTCACCTTACTTTCCGATAATCACAAATCTATCCGTAATATCCTTTACGGTTCCGTCAATACTTGCGTGCATACAAGTACCTAAATCCTCATAAGCTGTTGCGGCAACTATCTGACCACGCTTAACCTTATCACCCTTTTTAACCACAGCCTCGGCAGGTTTTCCGACATGCTGCTTTAATTCAACATAAATTGTATCGGGTGAGAATACCGTATCGACCTTTCTGACGCTGTCCTTAACAAATCTCCTTATACCCAGACGGTCAATAAGCGTTGAAGATGATACAAGCCGAGCCGCACGAACGCTACGAACGCTTTCAGGCTGAATATTGTTCTGGCGACGCAAGCCGTGCTTACCTAAAGCACCCTTTATTTCCATTGACAGCTTCGAGGGGAACAAGCCCTGCTGACAAGCTATTACCGAGCATATGCCGCAGCCGCAGCACAATGCGTTTTGCAAAAATGCCTCTGTGTCCTTTACCTCGCCGTGAGATGCCGCACGGACGGTTTTATGCACTTGGAGATTATACCCTAAAAGGTATCTCGGGCACATATCCGTACACATTACGCAGTTACAGCAAGCCGCCGACGCACGCTTCATTGCCGTGCCTACCGGCATTTTCAAACGCTGGACTACGGAATGTGTTTTCGGGAATATCAATAATCCCTTTGTTGTTTTCGTTACAACATCTGTTTCGAGATTAACGAGCTTACCCATCATAGGACCGCCGTTTACAACCTCTTTGCCGTCCAGATCGCCGTAGCCTGCCGATTTTAAAAGCTCTGCTATTTTCATTCCGACGGGTGCCGTTACGGTTATATCCTCTTTAACATCACCGCCGATTGTTATGTACTTATCTATAACAGGCGTTGCCTTGTTTACCGCCTTATATATGTTATATACTGTTTCGACATTGATTACCATTACCCCAACCATAACGGGTATTGCCCCCTCGGGGATAATCTTGCCTGTTGTTTCATATGTTAAAACTACCTCGTCACCTGCGGGGTAAATGTCGGGAATTTCCTTGACCTTTACACGGGTTCCCTCCAGAGAGCTGACAACTTTTTCGTCCAAAAGGTGCATATTCTTGCCCTTTATTCCGATTATTGCCTCTTTTGCGTTCATCATATCGCACAACAAATTAAGTGTCTGGACAAGCTCGGACAAATGACACTCAAGCAGGTGATGGTCAACCATCATAAGCGGCTCACACTCTGCCGCATTAACTACTATTTGCTCTACGCTTTCGGAAAACTTCTTATGCGTAGGAAAACCTGCACCGCCTGCACCAACTATGCCTGCCTCATACACGATTTTCTGAAGCTCTGCTAAATTCATTATCGCTTCCTCCAATTCTCAAGCCAAAGCCTAAAAATTATATTTATATACAGTTTAAACCTGTTTTTTATCCAAAATTCCAACTATCAGTGCATCCACAGGGGCATTTTCGTTGCCCATACCAATTCTTGCACTTGAGCCTTGAGTTATTATAACATCCTCGCCGATACCTGCACCAACTCCGTCAACAGCAACGAGAAATTTATCTGCAAGCTCACCATTCTCTATGCACTGAACAAGCATAAATTTACAACCCACAAGCGATTCAAGCTTATGTGTTGAAACAACGCTTCCGTAAACTCTACCTAATACCATAATAATCTATCCTTTCTGCGATTTTATATCTCACAGACAGTTTATTTTGTTATAATTCTTATTACATCGCCCGTTTTTAATGCACAGGCGTTTGCATCATCGGTATCAATGTGCATTTCGGGCGTAAAGCTTTCATGCACTCGTACCTGAACATCATAAAATTTTGTGGGTTTGCCGGTTTCCACTTCGACATCCACATAATCGTTATCCCTAACGCCGTACTTTTCCGCAAGATATGGCGGCATATGTATGTGACGGTTAGCTATAATGCAACATTCGTTAAGGAAAATACTGCCCTTGGGGCCTACTAACGCCATCGGGGCTGACCCTTTAAGCTCTCCCGAGGGACGAACAGGGGGACTAACCTTCAATTTAAAGGTGTCGGTTCTTGATATTTCTACCTGGCTTTCCTTTCTGAGCGGGCCCAATACTCGTACATTTTCAATGGTACGCAAACTCGGACTGACGAGTGTTACACATTCCTCTGCCGCAAACTGACCACCCATAAGCTCCTTCTTTTTATGAAGCTTATAGCCGTCACCAAACAATGCATATAAATCTTTTTCACACAGATGCACATGTCTTGCGGATACGCCGATTTTAACCGATTCATCAGTATTCTGTTTTGATAATGCTTCTACAACCGCATTGGTGATTAGCTCTTCAAGTGTTGCCACCGTTTTTCCCTCCTAAAATATCACTGTAATAGATTAGTACATATACGCCAAAATTGGCGTATATGTACATCAAAATTCAATTATCTATTAAACAGTCGGCAAAATCTTTTCAACATCGCCGTGCGGACGCGGGATTACATGAACTGATACCAGCTCACCAAGTCTTGCACCTGCTGCTGAACCTGCGTCTGTAGCTGCCTGAACTGCACCAAC
>JAXJPK010000107.1:0-6053 GCA_036311705.1 Clostridia bacterium | reverse complement strand
TGAACACTGTTTTCGTAAGTGGAAAAGGCAAACGAAAAACACAAATACAGCGTGATTTTGAACAACTCGAAGAATATTTAGAACGGAAGAATAAATATAGAGAATACTTTGCAATATTAGATGGCAGAAAGAGCTTTTCCAAAACAGATACTGATGCAACCTTTATGCGTATGAAAGAAGACCATATGCTTAACGGACAACTAAAACCGGGATATAATGTTCAGATAGGGGTAGAAAGCGAGTATATAGTAGGAATAGGACTTTTCCCTAAACCTACAGATGTAACAACATTAATACCATTTTTAGAAAGAGTTAAGAAAGGCTGTGGTAAAACAATTCCTAATATAATAGCTGATGCAGGCTATGAGAGCGAAGAAAACTATGTTTATCTCGAAGAAAACAATCAAACACCATATATCAAGCCGCAGAACTATGAATTAAGTAAAACAAGGAAATATCGTAACGATGAGTTCCGAGTAGAGAAAATGGAATACAATAAAGATGAAAATTGCTACATATGTAAAAATGGTCAAACTTTAAGATATATTTACACGCAAACAACAAAATCAACAAACGGTTATGAAATCAAAAAAGATGTATATCGAAACGAGAGTTGTGCAGGATGTCCGTATCGTGATAAATGTCACAAAAGTAAAAATGATTACCGAACAGTAAAGGTATCACAGAGATTTGCAGAAAAACGAGAAAACTCCAGAAATAACATACTCAGCGATATAGGGATACTGCTTAGAATGAATCGCTCAATACAAGTTGAAGGAGCATTTGGTGTAATAAAAGAGGATTATGGATTTCGCAGATTTTTAATGCGAGGAAAGAAAAAAACAGAAACTCAATTTTTTCTTCTTTCTTTTGCGTATAATATACAGAAATATCATAATCGAATAAATGCAAATCGTGTAGGGATGGATTTATTCAAGAAAGAAATAGCTTAAAAAGTCGATGAAAAATGCTAAAAATCAAGCATGACTATTTTGTGTACCCATTTTTAAGAACGGGTACATTTTTTCTTGCAAAAAGATAGGAGCCTGCAAATGAGCATCTTAAAAATGCTCATTTGCGACAGCCCCTTCCTTTTTAGTTTATTATTTTTAGATTATAAAGCTCAATGTGATGATGCGATAATCTTATTGGCTACATCCATAGGTGCTCTTTCATATCTAACGAATTCAAATGTAAATGTACCTCGTCCGCCACTCATTGCACGCAAATCAGTAGCATATTTATGCATTTCCGACATTGGAACTTCAGCTTCAACAAGATTAAGTCCTGCCTTGTCGCTTTCGCCCATGCCCATTATTCTGCCCCTACGCTTATTAATGTCGCCAATAACATCTCCCATGATATTTTCAGGCACATAGCTCTTTAGATATCCTATAGGCTCAAGGATAACCGGTCCCGCCTGTTTCAATCCTTCCTTATATGCGAGTGATGCCGCAGTCTTAAATGCCATTTCAGATGAATCTACCGGATGATATGAACCGTCAAGCAATGTAGCCTTTAGGTTTACAACCGGATAACCTGCAAGTACACCTTTCTGTGCACTGTCAAGCAAACCTTTTTCTATGGCTGGGAAATAGTTTTTCGGAACACTTCCTCCAAAAACTTTTTCTTCAAAAATTAACTCTTCTGTAACGCCCGGTGAAAATTCTATCTTTACATGACCATACTGACCATGTCCCCCCGATTGTTTCTTATGTTTGCCTTCAACTGTTGCAGACTTTGTTATTGTTTCACGATACGGAGTAACCGGATCCTCCAAAATGACATTAACCCCATACTTATTTTTAAGTTTGCTTATTAAAACATCAATATGTTGTTCACCCTGTCCATTAATAAGTGTTTGTCTTGTTTCAAAATTATTTGATACTGTAAATGCAGGGTCTTCATCCATAAGCTTTGTAAGTCCGCTTACGATTTTTTCCTCATCTCCCTTTGCTTCAGGCAAAACAGCCATTGAAAGCACAGGCTGCGGAAATTCAATTCCTGTAAGGATTATATTCTTATTCTTATCGCATAGAGTATCGCCGGTTTTTGTGTTTTCAAGCTTTGCAACGCATCCAATATCTCCGGCATGTACTGATGCAACCTCTGTTTGTTTCTTTCCGCAAAGAGTATAAACCTTTCCTATTTTCTCCATTTCGCCCTTGTTGGGGTTATAATACGAAGAATCTGATTTAATTTCACCTGAATATACTCTGAATAATGACATCTTACCAACATATGGATCAGCAATCGTCTTGAAAACAATAGCGGCAGATGTTTCGTCATCGGTCTGAACGAGTTCAACCGGCTCTGCTGTATCCGCTTTTCTTCCAACTTCCTTGATTTCCGACGGTGCAGGCAGATATTTTCCTATGCCATCCATAAGCGAACGCACACCAATATTGTCTTGACCGCTTCCGCAGTAAACCGGGTATATATTACCATCTTTTACGCCCTTACGGATTGCTTGTTTTATTTCGTCTACGGTAAATTCTTCTTCATTGAAGTATTTAACCATAAGCTCCTCATCTGTACTTGCTACTGCCTCCATTATCATATCTCGGAGCGGTGCAACAACTTCTGCCATTCCGTCAGGAACAGGAATATCTACTCTGTCTTTACCCTCATATCGACGAGCTGTCATATCAACTATATCTACAAATCCCTTGAATTCATCGCCCTCTTTTATGGGATATACAAACGGAGTTACAGCCTTTCCGAACACAGCCTTCATTTCTTCAAGTGTCTTTTCGTAGCTTGCACGGTTATCATCAATCTTATTAACAAAGAACATTATCGGTATATCCTTATTCTTTGCGTACTCATATACCTGTTCTGTACCAACCGAAACACCGCTTCTTCCGCTCAATACTACAAGAGCAGAGTCTGCCGCTCTAACACCTGCTTTAACATCACCCGCAAAATCGAAAAAACCCGGGGTGTCAATTATATTATACTTCAGGTCTTTCCAATTTACTGTTTCAACCGTAGTATTAATTGAACACTGTCTTTTAATTTCTTCATTGTCGTAATCAGAAACGGTTGTGCCGTCTGCAACGGAGCCTAATCTTTTTATCTCTCCTGCGTTAAAAAGCATTGCTTCTGTAAGAGTCGTCTTTCCGCATTTACCATGACCCATTACGACAATATTCCGTATGCTGTCCATATCTCTCATCCTCCTTTTAAGAGCTTTATAACTCTTATAGCCTATTATATATTTACCACAAATTTATCCTTTGAAACATTTATTTATTCGTCATAATGAACCAATATACTTCTTATTTTTGTATTATTTGCACACAAAAAAGGAAATCTGCAAAAATTCAGATTTCCTCAACAGCACCTTATGTCAAAATTCAAACAAGTCTGATAAATCCTTTAAACGAGCGTCTTTTGAAAAATACTTCGCTCTTTCTTTTGCTTTTTCCTCGTAGTGCATCCTATACTCATCATCTGTAATCATTTTTTTAATACATTCGTATAAACCATGATCGGAATTATCTGAAATAACACCGTATTCTGAATCACCTAAAAGATCCCGAACCCCTTTGCAATCTGAAATAATAACAGGTTTGCCCAAAATAACAGACTCAACCGCTGCAGTTCCATAACTATCATTCTTTACAGGAAAAACGCACAAATCTGCGGATTTTATATATTTATACGGATTATCTGAAAATCCCGTCATCAAAACTCTTTTCTTTAGTCCGTTATACTTAATATAACCCTCAAGCTCATCGTGGCGTTTGCCCTCTCCTACGATAATCAACTCGCAATCAATACCTTCGTTTACAAGCTTTTTAATTACCCATAGCAGCCGTTCATGACCTTTTTGCTTCTCCAGCCTACCGACGGTAACTATTCTAAACCTACCGGTTCTCGGAAATTCCTCCTCTGCCTTCTCAAGTAAAGAATTGGTATCAATAAAGCAATGTTTTACTATTAAATTATCTTCGGAATAATCTTCGATTTGGTACCTATTCAGAAAATTCTCTTTTGAGCTTTTTGATGCACATATTATCTTATTAAAGTTTTCGTAACACCGTATTTCTTTGTATAAGCTTGAAAATACATCAGACTGTTTAAACTCCGATTTTGGCCCGTTTAGGGTGTTTTTACCAAAGTTAGAATGAATCCAAGCATACTTTATAGAATTTTTATTGCTTGATGCTCCTATTATTTTTGTCGGAACGCCCTCACCAAACGCAATTTCATAATCATATTGGTTCCCTATGTACATATCGTGAACTAAAGACGGTGGCATAATAACTGCAATAAAATATTTACGAATCTTTTTAAATGCTTTATTGGGTACTATGCTTTTATATATAACAGAATCGTTCAATTCTTTTTTAAACGCACCCTCGTCCGAAAGCGTCTGGACAGTAACCTCGCAATAATTTGCAAGCTCATTGGCAAAATCCACTGCCATACGACCTACGCTTCCGCCACGCAAAGAGTTTATAAAAAGCAAAACTTTCTTCATCCCACTACTCCTGACAGTCCTTTAAATAATTACATTCTCAGTTATATAACCACATTCCATTAATATTCTTACAATTCCGCAAATTCCGAAACATCACTAACAAATCTGCGAAAAATGAATACCTATTTAACCACACTATAAACCTATTATACTAATTTTACCACAATTATTAAAAAAAATCAATATAATTTTATATAATTATTACGGTTTTATATTTATTTAATCAGAATTGTCAAAAAAACAGTTTTTCTTTTACTAAAAAACCTTTTCTTTACACTTGAAAATCTACATAAAATGTGTTATACTAAATATATCTTCATGGGGCTGCAATGGCTTCGACGGGGACAAGGAAGTTTGGTAAGCGAGCCGAGAATGAGCCTACCTCGTTAAAATGACTCAAACTTTAAATATAAACGCTAACGATAATTTAGCTTACGCTGCCTAAATGCGGCGTTGTCTCCCCTATGATTACCACGACATAGGGTCAGGCATCATTTAAGTGGTGAACGCGAGTAGAAGAAGCCTCGGCTTCTGCCGTGAATCAGAGGCTACCAAAATCATAGCTTTGGTTATGAAGTTTTGATTGAGGGAATGTTTTTCATAACCTGCGCTCGGAGAAAACCGTATGGATTTGTTTTCGGACACGAGTTCGATTCTCGTCAGCTCCACCAATTGTGTCAGTATCCGAAATCGTATTTTGACTTGGCTCTGTGCCAGCTCACTGATTTGAAACGGTAAGACTGACAAAAAGCACCGAGGTGTTCACACCTCGGTGCTTTTTGTAATATAAATTTGCCGTCATATGATCGGCGATGTTTTTTACGTCACCCATTTTCATTTTTAATTACTAATTATAATTCCCCTTTTGCCGACTTAACGATATCACCAACACCGTTTAGGATACATTTTGGTCTATACGGGAACTGTTCAACAACCTCCGGAGTTGATACACCCGAAAGGACAAGCACAGTGTCAACATTTGATTCAATTCCTGCAATTATATCCGTATCCATTCTATCGCCAACAAATGCAATCTCATTACTGTGGCAGTCTATCATTCTCAGTCCGTGTCTTAACATCAGCGGATTGGGCTTACCAACAAAATATGCTTTTTTACCGGTTGCAATCTCAATCGGAGCAATCAATGCACCTGTAGCAGGCATAATGCCGTCCTCTTTCGGGCCTGTTATATCGGGATTTGCACCAATTAGCTTTGCACCCTTATTAACAAGCTCTATCGCCTTATCAATTTTCTCAAAATTATATGACCTTGTATCGCCAACTACTACATATTCGGGATTTACATCATTCATATATATCTTATGGTCATACAATGCCTTTGTAAGACCTGCCTCACCTATAACATACGCTGTACAGCCGGGTGTTTGACTGCTCAAGAATTCAGCCGTCGCCATAGCACTTGTGTAGAAATGGTCAGCCGACACCGACAAGCCCATTCTTTCGAGCTTCATACTAAGTTCATGCGGTGTTCTTTCAGCGCTGTTTGTCAAAAATACAAACTTTTTCTTGTTCTCGATCATCCAATTAACGAATTCAATTACAC
>JAXJPK010000106.1:0-15654 GCA_036311705.1 Clostridia bacterium | reverse complement strand
ATTGGTTCAATCTGCTTTAGTCCGCCAAATCTGCTGCCCATACCTGCAGCCATAATCAACAGTTCAGTGTTCATAATCAAAACTCCTTATTCAAAAATATAATATATTTTAATTTTATCATACGCAATCTGTATAATCAAGTATTTTTTAAAAATAAGGTTATATACGCATCACAAGGTTGAATCGACTTCATATTCAGGGAATATTAACCCAATTTTCTGCCTTGCAATTCGCTCATTTAAATAGACAAAATTGAACTCGCCGTTTATTTGTAAATCCTGAACCGAAAAGGTTGTTATATCATCCCTGCAATGTGCAATCGGCTCATATGCAAATGTTATTGCGTTGTTATTTGCCACAAAATCGCATATAACCGAAAAATCATTGACAGAGGTACAACGCCTGTAATTATCGAATGAAAATCCCCTGTCATAAACGGCGTTCTGCAACAAATTTCTCGTTCCCGATAACGGCTCTCTTATAACAATATCCTCACCGAAGGTATCTTCAAGCATAACGATTTTATTGGCAAACGGATGGTTTTTGGAGCAAATACCGACAAACTGTTCTTTTTTGTAGAGGTGATATCCGTATTTTGATTTATCAAAAACACCCTCAACTATGGCAAAATCAATTTCCGAATGCTCGATTTTATGCAAAAGATTTTTTGTGTTATCAATAACAAGCTCGAGATTATGCTCTGTTGAGGATAGGAACTCTCGGATTTCAGGCACAATTACAAATTCACCGATAGTTTTGGTAGCACCTATGTTAATACTAATTTTATCGCTTTTTATAAAGCTATCCTTTACCGATTTTTCTTCCGCTTTCATACTGTCAATACACCGCTTTAAATACTCCGCGTTCTTTGTCCTTGACAGTGTTCGACCGTCATATTCAAACAGCTTCACGCCATAGTATTTTTCCAAATAATGTATGTGCTGCGTTACTCCGGGTTGAGTCATATTCAGTTTTTCGGCAGTTCTCCTGTAATTCATCTCATCATAGAGTGTGAGAAATGTATATACCCTGTAATCTAACATAAGACCTCCCATTATTAAAAATTATAAACTGATAAAATATTATAATTTGATTTTATCATAAAAGTGTGGTAAAATCAAGCGTGGAATTACAAATTCAGGAGGATTTCATATGAAAATACTAAAGTATTTCCCGGGAATTATTTTAGCTGTTGCCATTGCGTTTTTATCGTGCTGGCTTGAGAGCTTGCTTCCCGTTCATCTTATAGGCTCTGCGGTTATAGCAATGTTTATAGGTATGTTCATCAACCACTTTATTAAAAACACCGATATCTTTTCATCAGGATTGAGGTTCACTTCAAAAAAGATTTTGAAGTTTGCGATTATCCTTTTGGGACTTTCGTTAAATATCACAACTATTCTTGATGTTGGGCAGAAGTCATTGATGGTAATGATCTTTACCCTGCTAACTTGTTTCGGCGGCGGTTATTTTATCGGCAGAGCATTAGGGCTTAACTGGAAGCTCTCAAATCTGATTTCAGCAGGAACAGGAATATGTGGCGGCTCGGCTATTGCAGCAATTGCTCCGACAATCGACGCCGACGATAACGATATTGCATACGCAATGTCGGCTACATTCCTTTTCGATATGGCAATGATTGTTCTGTTCCCGATAATGGGCAGAGCAATGGGAATGGGTGATGAGGCATTCGGCATATGGGCAGGAACGGCTGTCAACGACACATCATCAGTCGTTGCAACGGGATATGCTTTTTCAGAGGCAGCAGGTGATTTCGCTACAATGGTCAAGCTTACCCGTACACTTGCAATCATTCCGACTGTCATAACATTTGCACTTGTCGAGCTTCACCTAAAGCGTAAAGAAATGCTTGCAGATAACAAAAACGGCAGTGATTTAAAGGCACATTTCAACATTAAGAAAATATTCCCCTGGTTTATACTCGGTTTCCTTGCTTTAGCGATTGTTGCAAGCATCATTCCAATTCCGGTTGAACTTACACACACAACCAAGACACTCAGCAAATTCCTAATGGTGTGTGCTCTCGCCGCTATCGGCCTTAACACATCTTTCTCAAGTATGAAAAAAGCAGGTATTCAGCCGATGATACACGGATTTATTATTTCCGCATTGGTTGTTATCGTTGCTCTGTTGGTTGAAATGGGAATGGGTATCGTATAATAGTAAATAAGAGACAATTTCGAGTCGGCCTTGCTTTCCGGCTCTTTTGTCGTAATATAAGGAAACGAACGGAAGTAATAATCATGAACACAAAGATTAAAAAACATTTATCCTCCTCGCAAATAATCATTTTTGGATTTGTAGGTGCAATTATCTTGGGTGCAATACTTCTAATGCTCCCCATATCATCTGCAAGCGGAAAAATAACACCTTTTCGAGATGCTATATTCACTTCAACCTCAGCGGTGTGTGTGACAGGGCTTGTGGTAAAAGATACAGCGACATATTGGTCAATGTTCGGACAGTTTGTCATTTTATTGATGATTCAAATAGGCGGACTTGGCATTGTTACGCTATCTGTTGCAATGGCAATGATTGCAGGCCGAAAAATCGGGCTAATGCAGAGAAGCACATTGCAGGATGCAATATCAGCCCCCAAAGTCGGCGGAATAGTTAAGCTTACGGGCTTTATATTAAGAACAACATTTATTATTGAGTTTATCGGTGCCGTTATTTTATCAACGGTATTCTGCAAGGACTTCGGTGTTAAGGGAATATGGCTCGGTATTTTTCATTCCGTATCCGCATTTTGCAACGCAGGCTTTGATCTAATGGGAACAAGGACGCAGTTCTCATCACTAACCACATACTCAACACAGCCTTTGGTGAATATAGTTATAATGCTTATAATAGTCATAGGCGGTATAGGCTTCCTCGTATGGGAGGACATAAAAACAAACAAATACCATATAAAAAAATACCGTATGCAAACAAAAGTTGTTTTATCAACAACGCTGTTTTTAATAGTAGTACCGTCAATCTACTTCTTTTTTGCAGAATTCAACAAGTTCCCCGTTTCCGAACGAATCCTGCTTTCGTTATTTCAGACTATAACACCCAGAACGGCAGGCTTTAACACTGCGGATTTATCGCAGTTGAGCAGCGTCGGGCACGCAATAACAATAATCTTAATGCTTATCGGCGGCTCGCCGGGTTCTACTGCAGGCGGTATGAAAACCACAACTGTTGCTATGCTTGTTTTCTCGTCAGTATCGGTATTTTGCAAGAAAGATAATGTTGAATGTTTTAACAGACGCATAGACGACGCAGTCATAAAAACTGCAGCGGCAATACTGTTAATGTATATAATGCTGTTCACAACAAGCGGACTAATAATAAGCAGTATAGAAAATCTGCCTTTGCTTGATTGTTTGTATGAAACAGCATCGGCAATAGGAACTGTCGGCTTAACACTTGGAATTACGCCATCACTCGGATTAGTTTCAAGAGCAATACTAATATGCCTGATGTTTTTCGGCAGAGCAGGAGGCCTGACCATTGTTTTTGCCGCAGTATCACATACTCGCCAAAATATATCAAAAAAACCACAAGAAAAAATAACCGTAGGATAAGGAGGAAATGCAAATGAAATCAGTATTGTTAATAGGTCTTGGTCGTTTCGGCAGACATATAGCACGCAAGCTTAACGAGCTCGACCACGAAGTAATGGCTATAGATAAAAAAGAAGAGCTTGTTGACGGGGCATTGCCATATGTCACCAACGCTCAAATAGGTGACAGCACCAATCCCGAATTTTTGCAGTCACTCGGAATAAGCAATTTCGACATATGCTTTGTTGCAATCAGCAATGATTTTCAAAGTTCACTTGAAACCACATCCTTGCTAAAAGAGTTTGGCGCAAAGGTTGTTGTTTCACGAGCAGAGCGTGATGTTCAGGAAAAGTTCCTGCTTCGCAATGGTGCAGACTATGTTGTATATCCCGAAAAGCAGGTTGCAACATGGGCAGCAATCCGCTATAGTGCAGACCATATTCTCGGCTTCATAGAGCTTGATAACGAAAATGCAATCTTTGAAGTTGTAATACCACAATCATGGATTGGAAAAACAGTTGCACAAATAGATACCCGCAAAAAGTACGGTATAAACATTATGGCTATAAAAAAAGATGGCAAAATGGATTTATCAATTCACCCCGAAACAGTATTAAACGAGAATGAAACACTGCTTGTTCTTGGTGAATACAAGAATGTACAGAAATGCTTTCACATATAACCGTTACTTTTAAAATGAGGTATTATAATGATAAAACAGAATAAATATAAGATAATCGTTTCCTCGTTGGTTACAATTTTACCGCTGTTTATCGGTCTGATTCTATGAAATAAGCTGCCCGATAAAATAGTGACAAGCTTTGGCTGGTACGGCGAGGCGAACGGATACAACAGTAAAGAATTTGCTGTGTTCGGCTTGCCGCTGATACTGTTGCTCGTAAATCTGATTTGCATTATTGCAACATCTGCCGACCCAAGACGAAAAAATATATCAAACGGTATGTTTTCGCTTGTAATAAGTATCGTGCCGCTATGTTCTGTAATCTGCGGCGTGTGTATATACGGTAATGCGATGGGATATGTACTAAAGGTCGAAAACATAATGTCAATTTTCATAGGTGTGCTGTTTATAGTGCTTGGTTTTATTCTACCCCGGTGCAAGCAGAACTACACAATCGGAATTAAGCTCCCCTGGACTTTACATGATGAGGATAACTGGAATAAAACGCATAAGCTTGCAGGCAAAGTATGGATAATCGGCGGCGTAGTTATGGTATTTGTGGGATTGCTTCAATCGAAAGTTCTGTTTTTTTCAGTCATTGCCGCATTAGTTCTTATACCAACCGTATATTCATTCTTATTATATAAAAATAACAATCAGTCTTAATGGACCGAAACAAAAATAAACCGACGCTCAAAAGTCAGACCAAAAATCTAACAATTGGGTGCCGGTTATTCTATTTATTTCTCTAACAAATGAATTGCGAAACCGCCAAATTCCTCTGCAAGATATATAACCTTTCTGTTGCCGTCAGCCTTATAAATAGCACTTTCCTCATCAAACTTAATTCCCTTTGCACTCAAGTGATAGATAGCACGCTCAACATTATTTGCCAATATGGCGATATGACCGTTCTTTCCTCTGCCGTTTGATTTCAAAACTTCAAATTCCGAGCCGACCATAATTCCGTTTTTGCTTTCTTTCTCAATTTTAGTACCCATAAGCATCACAAGCATCTGTGCAGTTTTCTTTGCCTCTGCCTCATTATCATGATTAATAGCTATATGTCCTATTTGAAGTCCGAGCATAGTTTTAATGGACTGTTCTGTTAGTTTTGTTATTTCATCAAACTCGTCATTATCTATGTAGCTTTCCTTAACCATAAAGCTACCACCACAGGCAACAATCTTGTCACTCTTTAGATATTCGTTTACATTATCAAGATTTATTCCGCCTGTAGGCATAAACCTAACGCTTGTATAAGGAGCACACATTGCCTTTATCTTTGCCAAACCGCCACTTTGCTCCGCAGGGAAAAATTTAACCGTTGTAAGTCCAAGCTCAAGTGCCTGTTCAATTTCAGAAGGAGTTGTACAGCCCGGGAAAGGCATAACATCGTTATCCAAACACCATTTAACAACCTTCGGATTAAATCCCGGACTTACGATGAACTTCGCACCTGCATCAACTGCACGCTTTGCCTGTTCTATGGTTAATACTGTGCCTGCTCCGACAATCATATCGGGATATGCTGCCGCAATTTTTTTGATTGATTCCTCTGCCGCATCCGTTCTGAATGTTACCTCTGCGGCATTCAGTCCGCCGTCTATCAATGCCTTCGCAAGCGGAACAGCTTTATTGGCATCGTTTATTTTTATAACAGGTATAATTCCTATATTATAAAATTCCTTTGAAATATCCATCTCTATGTACCCTCCAAAACTTATCTCTGAACTCTGCCGCTGCCGTCGCCGCCAACAAGGTTATCAACCTCTGCACGAGTTACCATATTCATATCTCCGGGTATTGTATGCTTCAATGCAGACGCTGCAACCGCAAACTCAAGAGCATCCTTATAATTCTTGCCGTCAAGCATACCGCAGATAAGTCCGCCTGCAAAGCTGTCGCCACCGCCCACACGGTCAACAATAGGTGAAATTCTATACTCTCTTGAATGATAGAACTCCTTTGTATCTCGTGAATATATACAAGCAGACCAACCGTTGTCAGATGCGGAATGTGACACACGAAGTGACGAAATAACATACTCAAAATTGAATTTCTCAACCATCTGCTCAAATATGCTCTTGTAACCTGCAAGCTCCAAATCACCGCTTGTTACATCTGTCTCACCCGGCTTAAATCCAAGAACTTTTTCCGCGTCCTCCTCGTTTCCGATGCATACATCAACATACTGCATAAGGTTTGTCATTATTCTCTGTGCCTTTTCGCTTGTCCATAACTTTTTACGGAAATTTAGGTCACACGATACCTTTATGCCCTTTGCCTTTGCCGCCTTCAAAGCTACCTCTGTAAGCTCTGCCGCCGCATCAGAAACAGCAGGTGTAATACCTGTGAAGTGGAACCAGTCACAGCCGTCAAAAATCTTGTCAAAATCAAAATCATCAGCTGTTGCGGTTGAAATTGATGAGTGGGCTCTATCATATACAACATTTGAAGCTCGCATTGCTGCACCTGTTTCAAGGAAGTATATGCCCAACCTCTCTCCGCCGCGAGCTATATTCTTTGTTTCAACGCCCATCTTTCTCAATGCGGCAACCGCACATTCACCTATTGGGTTTTCGGGAACTTTTGTTACAAATTCAGCATCGTGACCGTAATTTGCAAGCGAAACGGCAACATTTGCCTCGCCGCCGCCATAACAAACATCAAACTCGTCTGCCTGGATAAATCTTTCATTGTTCGGTGTTGAAAGGCGAAGCATAATTTCACCCATCGTTACTACCTTTGCCATATTAACATCTCCTTTTGCTCATAATATATTTGACAACCTGTCAATTTTATTATATAATATCACCATCAGAATATAGTGTCATCAAATATATTTTGAAAAATATCAAATATATTACGATTTCTTTTGGAGAATTTTAATGTCAAACACAGATAAAAACAGCTTATTAAAAGTTTTTCGCACAAGGCTTGGTATTAAAAATAGTACATTATCCACACACCACCACACCGCTTTTGAGGTTACAATTATCCTATCCGGTGGCGGCGTTTATGTTACTAAAGATGCAAATTACACCTTTGAAAAAAATGATATTTTTTTCTTTAGCACAGACGAATACCATCAGGTTAAACAGCTTAATGCGGACTCGGAATTTATCAATCTCCATTTTGAACCACGATTGATTTGGTCTGATAATTTCGGCATATCAAGTGCGGAATTAACAAAAGTTTTCTTGCACAAAAAAGAAAATGCGACTAATAAAATATCGCATAATTCCGATACCGCAACTATCATTCGTGAGCTTCTATTCAAAATGGAGCAGGAAACAATTAAACAAAATTCGGGATATGAGATAATGCTACGCTCATACCTTGTCAATGTACTTGTGGAAATAATGCGTTCTCAGGAACATAGGCTCGATAGTTCTGTCATACCGCAAAGCTCGCACACTCTGCGATATATCGAAAAGGCTTTAGCATACATTGATTCGCATTTCAATTGCGACTTGTCACTTGATATGCTTGCCAATGCCGCACATATGAGCAAAACTTATTTTTGCAGTCAGTTCAAAGCCCTAAACGGTATTTCACCATGGGATTACATAACAATAAAAAGAATTGAACAAGCCATATTTTATATTGAGAACACTAATATGACACGCCTCGAAATCGCTCTGAAATGCGGATACAACAATACATCTAATTTTTATTATGCATTTAAAAAAGTCACGGGGAAATCCCCCTCCGACTATTCAGCAAAAATGGGGATGTAAAAAATCAGCACCAATCGTTTGACGGCAAATATATATGCCGTCAAACCACGAACGAAAACCGCCCCTCACATACCCATGTATAGCTTCGGTATAACCCTCATAGCTCTGCTATTCGGCGGTTTTCGTTTGTTCTGTACTATTTTTTGCATCCCCATTGGGATCTCTATTCAACTTTTTTCGTTTTATTAAAATCACGCACCGCTTTTAACCAATATCTTCCACTGTTTGATACTTCAGTGCTTCCTGCCATTCTTCAAGGAATTCATCAAAACTTGACAGATACACAATATCGGGGGCATCAACCTTTTCTACATCACGCCCCTTCACAGAGAATAACACTTATTATGTATCATCCATAATTCCATACAGCATATCCGTATCCGCATCATAAATCGCAAAATCAAAATTGTATGAACCTGCATCGTGTATCCCCGATATGTCTTTGCTATCTTCTACATGATGACTTCTATTCTTAAAATAGTAATAGCCGTTTGTTATTTTGGGAAGATTCATTTCATCAGAGAACCACGAACTATAGTTCTCTCCGTTATACTCTCCCCCATATGCAATAACCTCCAATTCCTCAGGTAGTGGAAATTTATTCCAATCCTTTAAGTTTCTATAAGCTTTTTTCTTGTTATCCGAGCAATCAAGCACAAGGCAATACTTTCCGTCACCATGAAATCCACCATGACTATCCGTTTCCAACACAACATCAAAATCACTTCGTGTGAATCCGAACACAGGCATACTTATTCCAACAAAATGGCTAAAGAAATATAATGCAAAACTAAGCACAAGGCATATTATTGTAGCATAGAAAAATCCCATTGTGAATCCGCCCTTAATTTCCCTACGAAATATAATAGGCGGAATATATAAAGCGATAAGCAATAACGGTATCAAAATGCCAATACCAAAGAAAATAGTCCATCGAAATGTAGCCATCAATGCAAATATTTGCATTAATAAATACATAGGCATAACTATTAACCATATAAATGTTTTACAAATTATCGTTACGGCTTTCTTCATAGTATCACCTCACTGTATAGGACTATCCCTCTCGAACTTGTTGTGCCATTTCTCCCATTATCCCCTGTTTTTCATAAGCTTTTCGGCATACTCCACACCTGCCGTACCGCCGCCAACGATTCTTGCGATTTCGGCTATTCTGCCCTGCTCGTCAAGCTTTGTCAGCTTTGTTTCGGCTTGCTCGCCTTCAACATTCTTTTCGATTAAAAAATGAGTGTCGGCGGCTGATGCAAGCTGTGGGAGGTGGGTTATGCATATAACCTGTGACGATTCGGCAATAACCTTTAACTTATCCGCTATTTTCTGTGCCGCATCGCCCGATACTCCCGTATCAATTTCGTCAAAAATCATTGAATCTACCGCATCGGATTTTGCAAGTATGGATTTAATCGCAAGCATAACTCTTGAAAGCTCGCCACCCGATGCTATTTTAACAAGCGGTTTAAGCTCCTCGCCTGGATTTGTGCTTATTAAAAATTCAACATTATCTGCACCGTCCGAGCCGTATGTTTTCGGCTTGACATCAACTAAAAATACTGCCTTTTCCATATTGAGCTCATGCAATGCGGACTCAATTCCGCTTTGCAGCTTTTTCGCAGCCGACTTTCGTTTATCAGAAAGTAGTCTTGCGGCTTCCTCTATCTCCTTTTCGTTCTTTTTAAGCGCAAGCTTTATCTCCTCTGCACGCTCATCACTCGTTTCGATTTCCGAAAGCTCTGCTCTTGCTCGTTTTCCATGCTCTATAACAGCTTCAAGCGTCCCGCCGTATTTGCGTTTGAGTTTATTAATCAAATCAAGCCGTTCGCTGACCTCGGAAAAATCCTCCTCGTCGAACTCAACACCCTCGGAGAAATCACGCACCTCTCTTGCCGCATCCTCAATTGCATACATTGCAGACGAAACAGAATCATATGCCTCTTTTAGCGTTTCGCTGACATCAGAAATTCCGCCCAACGCATCAACCGCACGGCTAATCAAATCATACGCCGACTCACCGCCGTCATTATCATATAAGCACGAATATATGCACTCCGCAGATGAATTTATCTCGCCTGCCCTCTCCAAAATCCGCCGTCTTGATAAGAGTTCTTCCTCCTCCTCAGGCTCAAGGCGTGCCGATTCAATCTCATTTACCTGATATGACAATAAATCCGCCTTCTGTAATCGGCTCTCAACATCATTTTCAAGCTCGTCCAATATTTTTAAAAGCCTCGTTCGTTCTTTATATAACCTTGAATACTCCGACAATAACTCGCTGTCCTTTGCAAAGCTATCCAAAAAACTTACATGCTTTGACGGATTTAACAGTGCCTGATTATCGTGCTGACCGTGAATATTTATAAGCATATCCGCAATCTCACGCATTGTGTTAAGAGTTACCGCCGCACCGTTAATCCTCGCACTGCTTTTACCCTCGGCGGTTATTTTTCGGCTTAAAATTATGCTGTCATCATCGCTATCAATATCATTTCTTTCAAGGACTTCCCTGACTGCATCATTCATTGAAAACACAGCCTCAACCTCGGAGCGTTCCGCACCGTTTCTGACAAGCTCTTTTCTCGCCCTATCGCCGAGAATCATATTAATCGAATCAATTATAATAGACTTTCCTGCTCCCGTTTCACCCGTCAGTACAGTCAAGCCGTTACCAAATTCAACGCTGACGCGGTCAATTACCGCAACATTTTTTATCGTTAGCTGTTCAAGCATACCATTCTCACTCCGCTTTGAATACAGTTTTCAACTTACCCTCAAGTTCCTTTGCTGCCGCTTCCGATTCGGTTATGATAATTATAGTATCATCACCCGCAACGCTGCCAAGCACATCGCCACGAAACATGGAATCTACTGCCGCCGCAACAGCCGATGCCATACCGGGATATGTGTTAATAACAATCGTGTTCAACGCTGATACCACATTCTTTACGGAATCCGAAACCATATCAATTCTGTTTATGTTCCCGTCCGCCGCCCGTTCAGGCAAAGAATATACCGATGTTCCGTCAGAAGTCGGCACCTTTATTAAGCCCAGCTCCTTTATATCCCTCGACACTGTTGCCTGCGTGACATTAAACCCCTCGTTGTTCAGTGCCATGATAAGCTCATCATGAGTATGAACAGGCATATCTTTAACAATTTTAACTATTTTGCTTTGTCTTTTATATTTCATTCTAAACCCTGTAATCCTTTCTAAAAACTTCAAGAAAGCTTATCTATTAATGTGTTGTAAAAGCTCGTTTTCCCAATTTTTATCAGTTCAAATTCATAGTCCGACTTTGATATTCTCACCTTATCATCTGTCGATATAATGCGTTGCTGCTCACCGTCCGTACTGATTATTGCACCCGTTTCGGTGTTGCTCTCACTAAGGCGTAAAACCAATTCCTTATCCGATGAAAGGACTGCACTTCTTGCACCGAGCATATGTGCACATATCGGCGTTGCTATATAAAGCTGCATACTCGGATCAACAACAGGTCCGCCTGCCGAAACAGAATATCCTGTTGAGCCTGTCGGTGTTGCGATTATTAATCCGTCTGCACGATAACGGAACACAAGCTCGGAATTGCTGTATAAATCAATATTAATCAACTTTAATCTGTCAGGCTTTAGCATTACCACATCATTTAACGCATGGTATGCCGTTTTTTCGTCATTAATACAAACTTTAAGCAGCATCCTTTTTTCAGTTATGTATTCGCCCTTTAAAACGCAGGACAATGCAGCCTCAATATCCGTAATTTCAACCTCCGTTAAAAATCCAATCGTTCCGAGGTTTATTCCCAATGCCGGAATGTTGTTTTCGGCACATCTCGGGGCAATCCTCAATAAAGTCCCGTCACCGCCGATAACTATTACTATATCCACCGTTTTAAATATTTCCTCATACGGCAGATATATGACCGCCAAATCCGCGTCTGCCCGACAGTCCTCACTCATATATATTTCCGCTTTACCGCATAGAAAGCGTGCAATCCAAATTGCCGTAGCAAGTCCTTTGTCCTTTGTTGCATTTGTTATAACCGCAAGCTTTAACATAATAAAAATCCTTTCGGGAATTTTGTATATTTCACTAATAATTATACACTATTGTTTATAAATTTGCAAGACTATTTCAAAAAAAGAGAGTGCTGTTTAGTGCAACACCCTCTTTTTGAAAAAGATTAAATTTAAATACATAACACATAAAATCCGTTAAAAATCTGACTATATAATAATTCTATCTGACAGTGATTGAATTTTATGCGTTGTTCAAAATAACTTTTGAACAGTCCGTACTAAATTTATTTATTTCATACGGTTCTCGTAATCCATAATCATCTTTTTAACCATCTGGCCACCGATTGAGCCTGCCTGCTTTGCTGTAAGGTCACCGTTATATCCCTGCTTTAGTGATACACCTACTTCGTTTGCAGCTTCCATCTTGAATTGTTCCATTGCCTGCTTAGCTTCAGGTACTGTCATTGTTTTTTCCCTCCTTAAATCAAAATCCTAAAATCTATCTAAATTGTGTGTCGAATTATATCGACTACGGTAATATTCTGTGCAGCAATCCGTTTTATATTCTATGAAATATTTTTCAGTTTTTCCTATTTTAAAAAAATTTTCAAAAGGGGTTGACAAACAAAAAAAAATAGTTTATAATGTTAATGTTGTAATTTTGCAATGGTCCGGTAGTTCAGTTGGTTAGAACGCTAGCCTGTCACGCTAGAGGTCGTGAGTTCGAGCCTCATCCGGATCGCCAAGCTCCGCAAGTGCGGAGCTTTTCTTTTACGAAAGGGATTGAGAACTATGGCTAATGATAAAATAGAACAAGCAATCAAGCTTTTAAACGAAAATAACTACATCGTTTTACCCATCACGAAGGGACAAATGTTTCTTTGTGATGAATGTAACCAGCCCGAAAATGAGTGCAGATACAGCACGCTCGGCTACACCTGTTCAAACCTGCTGTGCTTGAATAAGTTCATTAAGGAACAGATTGATATTGACTCGATTATACATACACAGGACACAGAATCTTAAAAAAACCGACTTCTCCGTTGGGAGAAGTCGGTTTTTATTATAACCTATTCTTAAAATCACTATACCCAAACTCACGAATAAGTGATATGTCGCCATTTTCTGCCATTTTATAAATTGACGGCAATGCCATACCGTTAAATGTATTATTTTTAACCATAGTATAAATTGCCATATCACAGAACATAAGTCTATCCCCTATATTAAGCGGTTTTTCAAATGAATAATCACCTATTATATCACCTGCAAGGCAGGTCAAAGACGACAGCCTGTAAGTAAACGGTTTTTCGCCTGCCTCATATCCGTCTTTAAGCGGCGGACGATACGGCATTTCAAGAACATCGGGCATATGGCACGCCGCCGATGTATCCAAAATCGCAGTCTTTATGCCGTTATCAACAATTTCGCATACGGTGGTCATAAGATAACCTGCATTTAGGGCGACCGCCTCGCCGGGCTCAAGATATACCTCTACATCATACTTTTGGCGAATTCTGTTTATTTCCGAAACAAGTAGCTCCACATCATAGTCCGAACGGGTGATGTGATGCCCTCCGCCAAAATTCAGCCATTCCATATCGTAAAGATACTTACCAAACTTTTCCTCGACAGCTACAAGCGTTGCTGCCAAGTCATCGGAATTCTGCTCACAAAGAGTATGAAAATGCAGACCGCTTATTCCCTCCAGTTCATTTGGCTCAAAGTTTGCAATCGTTATGCCCAATCGTGAACCGAACGCACACGGGTCATATATTCCATGCTCCTGTGTGGAACGCTCGGGGTTAATCCTCAACCCAAAACTACCGCCATGCTCCAACGCACGCTTGCGGAATTTTTTCCATTGCGAAAACGAATTAAACACTATATGGTCGCATATATCAAGAATTTCGCCAAACTCATCATCTTTATAAGCAGGGCTAAAAATATGGTTTTCGCCATGCATTTCCTCATACGCCAAGCGAGCCTCAAACAGTCCGCTTGCCGTCGCTCCGCTTATATATTCTCCAATCAACGGATAGAACTTATAGTTTGAAAATGCTTTCTGTGCGAGCAATATATGTGCACCCGTCCGCTCCTCGACAGATTTTAATATTTCAAGATTTTTCCGAAGCTGACCCTCATCAATAACATACGACGGTGTCGGGACATTTTCAATATTATACATATCAGTCCACCAAATCCGGGTTAAAGCTTTCTTTCCAGGGCAGTCCCCACTTGTTCAAAGCGTCCATGAACGGGTCGGGGTCGAATTCCTCGATATTGAACACACCGGGTCCTTGCCATTTTCCTGTCATAAGCATCATCGCACCAATCATAGCCGGAACGCCCGTTGTGTATGACACGGCCTGCGAGCCTACCTCCTTGTAGCACTCCTGATGGTCGCAGGTGTTATATAAATAGTATGTCTTGTCTTTTCCGTCTTTCTTGCCTCTGAAAATACAACCGATATTTGTCTTTCCGACTGTTCTCGGTCCTAATGATGCAGGGTCAGGCAACACGGCTTTTAGAAACTGAAGCGGTATAATCTCCTTTCCCTCATACATTATCGGCTCAATAGATGTCATTCCGACATTTTCAAGACACTTCAAGTGTCTTAAATAGCTTTCGCCAAATGTCATAAAGAAACGAATTCTTTTAATTCCGGGTATATTTAAAGCAAGTGATTCAATTTCCTCATGATGTAAAAGATACATATCCTTTTCACCAATCTCGGGGAAATTATACACTCTCTTAATCTCCATCGGCTCAGTTTCAACCCATTTGCCGTTCTCCCAATAGCTTCCCTTTGCACTGACCTCTCGAATATTAATCTCGGGGTTAAAGTTTGTTGCAAACGGATAACCATGATCGCCTGCATTGCAGTCGAGAATATCTATATAATTTATCTCGTCAAACTCGTGCTTTAGGGCGTATGCAGAGAATACACTCGTTACACCCGGGTCGAACCCGCTGCCCAAAAGTGCTGTAATTCCTGCCTCTTTAAATTTATCACGATATGCCCACTGCCATTTATATTCAAATTTTGCAGTATCCTCAGGCTCATAGTTTGCGGTATCAACATAGTGCGTCTTTGTTGCAAGGCACGCATCCATAATTGTCAAATCCTGATATGGTAACGCAAGATTTAGTACAACATCAGGCTTAAAACTGTTGATTAAATCAATAAGCTCATTAACATTGTCTGCATCCACCTGTGCTGTGTGAATTATCGTCTTTGATGTTCCCGATAGCTTGTCCTTTAGTGCATCGCACTTCGATTTTGTACGGCTTGCAATCATTATTTCGCTGAAAACCTCATCGTTTTGAACACATTTATGAATAGCTACAGAGGCAACTCCGCCGCAGCCGATAATTAGACATTTACCCATATTTAGCAATCATCTCCTTTATGATTTTTTTATTTTTAATTCATTAATAGTGAGTGTAGGCACACGAGATAGGCGGTTTTACTTCACCTATCATATGGTTTGAAAGAAAACCGTTCAGATTGTGTGCCTACGCAAACGAGGCTATACATTGGTATGCGAGTGAGTATAGGTACATAGGATAGTCGGTTTTACTTCACCTATCATATGGTTTGAAAGAAAACCGTTCAGAT
>JAXJPK010000105.1:0-4834 GCA_036311705.1 Clostridia bacterium | reverse complement strand
TGCCCGGGAGAGTAGAACGCTGCCGGATTATTTCTTTTTAAAACGAAATATTCTTCCATAGCTCAGTTGGCAGAGCATCTGACTGTTAATCAGAGGGTCACTGGTTCGAGCCCAGTTGGAAGAGCCAATCAGAAACAGAGTCCGTTCGGACTCTGTTTTTGATTGTTTCACTATGTCTAAACAGCCCGCTTTTATTAACAGTCAGATGCTCATTAGAATAAAAGACTGTTAATCAGAGGGAGCCGAGCCCGACTGCTTGCGGTGCAAGGAGGAAGGAGGGCGAGGATGTGCAGCAACACAGCGAATTAAGTCACGAATGTGACGAAAATGAGGTGATGTTGCAAACCGGACCACTGGTTCGAGCCCAGTTGGAAGAGCCAGAAAAAAAGACGCCAAGCGGTGTCTTTTTTTCTGGCATTTTATTGAGCTTAAATTGGTGTTTCGGTTAATATTAGGAGCTATGCCAACTGAGCGGGCGAAGTTGGTGGCTGAACGATTGACCGCGTCCGGTGGACGAAAAAGGGGGCGGTAACGGAATAGCACAGTATATGATGTAAAGAGCAATAAAGAGTTTGTGATACTGTGGCAAAAAAATATTGAGTTTTCTTTTGATAAGTGTTATAATATAACAAACACCCTAATACGATAGTGGGATTGAACATGGCTATGCAACAGCAGACTTAATTGGTTTGATCTTTTTGGATAAAGATGAGGTGGATAGTATATGCGAGAGCGAAAAGAAGTAATAGAGTTTTGTTTAGATTTGAATGATACATATGAGGATTATCCGTTTCATGACTTTAATTGGACTATTATGAGACATATGGAAAATAAGAAAATGTTTGCAGCCATTTATGAGCATCAGGGTAACATATGGGTTAATGTAAAGTGCGATCCTAACCTTACCTATATGTGGAGGAACAGTTTTGAATCAGTTGTTCCGGCATATCACATGAACAAGGAGCATTGGAACTCCATTATTCTTGATGGTAGTGTACCGGAGGAGGATATTAAGCTGATGATTAGCGACAGCTATGATTTGACTGTGAAGAAGTTGAAACGATAAATTGAAAGGATGGATTAGTATGAATAAGTTGTTTGTGTATGCAAATCAATATGTGAAAGAAAGCGATTGGAAGGATCTTTCACTCATTAAGTTTTGCTTATGTGCTATAGGTTTAATTATCGGCATAAATATACCCCGAAAGCACAGGAAAACAGCAACAAAAGCAGCGGCAGGGATATTTGCTGTGACATATGTGCCTCTGATGGTGAAGTTTATTAAGATTATTTTTCGCAAAAAGTAAGTATTATAAAGGAACATACAACATTGTATGGGAAAGTGAAAAAGGAGAATATATGATTAAAATATTATTTGTCTGTCATGGAAATATCTGCAGAAGTCCGATGGCGGAGTTTGTGATGAAAGATTTGGTAAATAAAAAGGGCATGGCAGATCAATTTGAAATTGCTTCTGCAGCAACAAGTACGGAGGAAATCGGAAATCCCGTATATCCTCCGGCGAAAAGAAAGCTTAAGGAGAATGGCATTTTCTGTGAAGGCAAAACAGCAAGACAAATGACAAAGGAAGATTATACATATTACGATTATATCATAGCAATGGACCGCTTTAATCTTAAGAATATGGCAAGATTTGTGGGGAATGATCCTGATAACAAGGTTTCTCTGTTGATGGATTTTACAAGCCATCCCGGAGATGTGGCTGATCCTTGGTACACGGGGGATTTTGACGCAACATGGGATGATGTAAACGAGGGATGTGTTGGTATATTAAAAAAGCTGATATGAAAGAATTCTATCAGAGGAATAAGAGATAGATAAATTGGAATTTGAGGTGGAATTATGGCGTCCAGTAAAGAATTTTTAGAATTTATTTTAGGACAGTTATCCGAATTAGAAGAAATTACTTATCGAGCCATGATGGGAGAATTTATTATCTATTATCGTGGCAAGATTATAGGCGGTATCTATGATGATAGACTGCTTGTAAAGCCTGTCAAAGCTGCTATTGACTTAATGCCAACGGCTTCGTATGAGTTACCATACGAAGGTGCAAAGGAAATGTTGTTAGTAGATGAAGTTGATAATAAAGAGTTTTTGACAGGTTTGTTTAATGCTATGTATGAGGAGTTACAAAATCCAAAACCGAAAAAGAAGAAATAAACAAATTCCTGTTTATTCAAAGGCAGAAAACGGTTGGGCGACTGAAATATGATATTGTATTTTGTGTATGGAGCGTTGTTAATATTTATTATGACATCTGTTTTTGCTTATCTTATAGATTTGCAGTTTAACTAATTACCATTTCAGACAAACCACTGTGGTTTGAGTCGCATCGAACCAGTCTAAGCTGTAAAATTATTTTAGAGTACAAAATTGCAATATTTTGTATGTGAAGGTTTAAGTGCGGATGGCAAATTTTATGCTAAAAAGAATTTGAGAGGGGTTGCCGAAATTTGAAAACTCTTATAAAAAACGGTAAAGTAATAAATGTATTTACCGATGAGATTGAAAAGATAAATATTCTGATAGAAAACGATACAATTATTGGCTTAGGCGACTACAGCGACGAGGATGCTGATGTTATAAATGATGTTAAGGGAAAATACATCTGTCCGGGCTTTATAGACGGCCACATTCATATAGAAAGTACAATGCTTCTGCCGTCCGAGCTTGCAAAGGTGTGCGTACCTCACGGAACCACATCAATCGTTGCAGATCCGCACGAAATAGCCAATGTCTGCGGTAACACCGGAATTGCATATATGCTTGCGGCAAGTGAGAACATACCGCTTAATGTGTATATTATGCTTCCGTCATGTGTTCCTGCAACAGGATTTGATGAATCGGGTGCAGTTTTGAAAAGTGATGATTTAGAGCCGTTTTATGAGCATCCGCGTGTACTCGGTCTTGCAGAAATGATGAATTACCCGGGCGTGCTTAGAGATGACGGCGAGGTGCTTGTAAAAATTGCAGCAGCAAAAAGGAGACGGCTTAAAGTAAATGGTCATGCACCTCTGCTATCGGGCAGAGCATTGGATAAATACATTGCCGCCGGCATTGGTGATGACCACGAATGTTCATCTTTTGAGGAAGCCCGTGAGAGGGTTCGTAAGGGACAGTGGGTTATGATTCGCGAGGGAACCTCCGCACGCAATCTTGACGGTTTAATCAGTCTTTTTGATGCACCGTATGCACACCGTTGTATTCTTGTTACCGACGATAAGCATCCGGCGGATTTATTGCAAAACGGACATATCGACAGCATTATCCGCAAGGCTGTTAAGCAAGGTAAAAGTGCGGTGACAGGCATCCGTATGGCGACAATTCAGGCGGCACAATGCCTTGGGATTGAGAACAAGGGTGAGGTCGCACCGGGATATTCGGCAGATCTATTGGTATTAAACGACCTTGACACAGTGAATGTCAGAGATGTTTACTTGGCAGGAAAAAAGGTTGTTGACAACGGGAATTTAACTGATTTTAATGAACCTTTAATAAGGAATGACATTGAAAAGGTTGTAAAAAACTCATTTTATATGCAAAAGCTTACTGCACAGAGTTTTTATATTGAGCCTAAGGGCAAGCGTTGCCGTGTGATTAAGGTAATTCCCGGACAACTGCTAACAGAGGAATGGATTACGGATATTGATTTTCGCAAAAGCAATGGAATCGATGTGAATCGGGATATACTAAAGCTTGCAGTAGCGGAAAGGCATCTGAACACCGGGCATATTGGTTTAGGCTTTATAACAGGAATCGGACTTTTAAAGGGTGCGATAGCCTCCTCGGTATCGCACGACTCGCATAATCTTGTAATAATCGGCACAAATGAAAAAGATATGGCGATTGCAGGAAATCGTATCCGTGAGCTTGGCGGCGGATGTGTTGCTGTGGCTGACGGCATTGTTACGGCAGAGGTTCCTCTGCCTGTAGCGGGACTTATGAGCGAGTTATCTGCGTCGGAGGCTGCCCGCCAGAACGCAATACTGCGTAGAGCGGTTTATGACATGGGAGCAGACAATGCTATTGAGCCGTTTATGAGTATGGCGTTTATGAGTCTGCCTGTTATTCCCAATCTTAAAATGATAACAAAGGGTTTGATAGATGTAAATAAACAGGAGCTTGTTTCCCTGTTTGTTGAGGATAAATGAAAGGTAGGAGGTGTACAAGGAATATAGAGCCCCATATTATAAACATTTATTGAAATCTGCAAGAAAAAATTGCAGATTTCTTTTTATCTGTAGCCTTTGAACTATCCACGAAACTCACCCTTCGCTGTGCTTGCCACAATAGAGTATGTTGACTACGGGTATTGATATATTGTAAGTAAAAAGTATTACTGCTTAGGACACAGCCGTTTAGCTGTGCCTCTATAAATCAGTTGAAAAATTCAAGTCGGTTATGTTCAGATATGGAAAAGGCGGAGATAAGGTATTTTTCTCACAAGACAAATATAACTCAATAATTGATCCGAGTGGGGGAGTTATTGCGACTATTGATGGTATTGATGTATATTACTTCAATTATACGAATAAGCTTGTACCGCCCGGCTATAAATTCACAGACGAAGATAAAAAAGCAGAAGCAAACGGTGAATTAGTATTCAGCTATGGCTCGTCCAAGGTCGAAATAAAAGAAGTTCAGAGTGTATCGTGGACAGTCGATGATATGCACTATGAATTGATGCAGATTGACGGCAAATTATCTGCAAATGAGCTTGCTGATATGGCAGCCGAAGTTATTATGAAATAAATACAGAACTAAAACGAACTTCTATGAACTGTTGGTGTTCAATTAAGAAGTTCGTTTT